>QWOR01000189.1 GCA_003669575.1 Planctomycetota bacterium
CCCGACGGGTACGGGATTGACCGCAACTTCCCGGATGTGCTCTACATTCCGGAATCGGCCAAGGCTGACCTCCGCAATCAGAACATTACCTGGTCGATCGATGGCCAGGAGCGTTCCATCCCCCTGCTGCCCGGAAAGGTCTACCTTGCCCCGAGCGGATATAAGCTCGAGATGGAGAAGCACCCGCAGGCCCCGTCATGGCGTCTCATCGGCACAGCTGGGGAAGGCGTCTTCATCCACAAGCCGTGTACCGTCTCGGGCGGTGGCAAGAGCGAGATCAGCAAGCCCATCGGCGACTACATGCAATATGGGCCGATCTACACCACGAACTTCGATTCGGATGCCCGCCTGATCGATCAGATCTTCGAGAAGGACTACTCGACCCGCTGGAGGTCGGTCAAAATACACAACGTACGCTATCAGGACCGCCCCAGCCGACCACTGTTGTCGAAGGACCGTTCGCTCGGCAGCGTCATCCAGCTGCTGACCGAATCGGATGAGTTCAACGAGGACTACAACTTCTGGATCAGCAAACTTCCCAGCCACATCCACGCGCTGGTCTTCGCCATCAAGCGGTTCTACCAGCCGGACTGGGGCAGCAACTGGCGCAAGTACTTCAATGTCGATGTCGTGAACGGAGTGCCCGGACACGAATTGAAGCTGCACGACCGGCGAATCGTTGGGTCCTACCTGCGTGTGGGCCTCTTCGGCGAGCATGGCTGGCGAACCTTTAAGGTGCGACAGGACTTCGCAGCTGCGGCCAAGGTTCAGACTGAGGACGATATCTCGGCCGCGATCGTGGTCCCGAAAGGCAACCTGACGGGATTCAACGACAAGTACCTCGCTTCGAGTTACAAGTTCATCGCCAACTGTGAATACCGGCTGTTCCAGCGTCCGGATGATGCGGTGCATCGCGGTCTCGATAAGCAGGCGGAAGCGGACCTCGCACGGCGCGATGTGAACTTCGTCTCGAACTATGAGCCGTTGTCACTCGCCACAGTCAAAGAGATGCTGTCGAAGGTCGTCGACTTCGACGCCTTCACGCCGCCCATGCAGGACCTGCTGCGGTCGATGGTGAAGAATGGGAACGCCAGCGATGGTGAGTACATCGTCTGCTCCGACAACCCGCGTCGTATCGATGGGGTGCCCTCGAAGAACCCGCGTTACCTGCAGGATCGCCCCGATCTGGTGCGTCCACTCGACAAGTATGTCGCGGAAATGGGCGTGCGACTTTATCGCAAGATCCCCGCCGACCAGCCCGTCCGCTTGCCCGTAAACGCCGTCATTGCGGGACGTCGGAACAACCCGCCCGAGCCCGCCAAGAAGATTCGCAGCCTCGCGGTGTATGGTCCGCTCCACTACCAGGAGATGCCCGAACTCTTCATGGACTTCATCTGCTCGCTAACGGGCAAGAGTCCCTCGACGACCGGAGCAGGGAGCGAAGGCGCGTTGACCAAAGGACCGTTCAATGCCCTGCGGACGACCGCTGACCTCAACGCAGCTCTCGTTTCCATGATCCTCACCCAGTTGCCAGGTTACTCATCAGCCGCGGGTCACGTCGGCCCGAATCATCGGTTCGATCACGACATCAGTCTGCTGGTGCCTGAGGTCTGGTGCCGTATGTCGGAGGACGAGCGTGAGCCGCAGTACCTTATCGAGCACAAGTATCTGGAACGAGTGCCCGACATGGAGGTCGGAGGCGAGAAGATTCCGTCTCGCCGACTCGGCTGGCGTATTACCGATCGCTTCGTGAAGCACTACTTTGCCCGCATTTTCGACAACCCGGACAAGGTCTTCGACAACCAGATTCTCCAGCCGGAGAAGCAGGATCTGGCTTCTTTCGCCGACGGGGTGAAGTACATCATGGAGGCCTACCAGCGCGTGGCTCTCCAGTACTTCGAGGACGGCTCCATCGAGGATGCCTGCCCGCCGATCAAGGCCCTGCTGTCGATCATGGCTTACGGTAACTACGAAGGAAAAGACGAGACGCACCCCGACATCCGCGGCATGTTCACCCTGGAGTCACTGCTCCAGAGTGACTGGTACAAGCAGCGTCTGTGGAACCGCCAGCAGCGAGACATCGTCCTCTGGACAAAGCTGGTCAAGTCAGTCGAACAGGCCCTGACCCAACCCCAGGCTTTCGACCCCGCCTTCGTCGCGCAGCTGGAGAACCGACTCGCCAAGGCTCGTGAAGAACTGGTCCACGTCTCGCGTCCCGAGTACCTGGCGGAACTCGTCGGAACACTGGGGGCTTAGCTCACAGATCGCCCCAGTTCTATTCATCGACCGCGAGAGACGCATGAGCGACGTCAGGCCTGGTGCTTGGCCTGGCAGTCGACTCGTCACGGGTGTCGCTTCAGCCCGTTCACGCGGTAGATCTCGATGTAGTTCTCGTCATTGGAGTTCGAACCCTCGCGGCGAATCAGCGTGGCGTCGTAGAAGTTCTTCCAGTCCGAGATATCGGCACAGCGAGTCGTCACCACGTAATCAGCCAGGGGGACGTGACTGCCCCAGTACCATTCATGCCTCGATGACAATAACAGCGTCTTGCGACCACTCACGTAGAAGTCGAGCAAGTGGCCCGGGTCGACCATGTAGATTCCCTCCTGCGGGAGGTCCTTGAGGACTCGCTCGACCAGCCGGTCGGCATGGAATCGCTCATCGTTCCAGTGACGCCACCCGTTAAACACCGTCCGCAGCCCCGCTCCAGGCATCATCAGAACGAGGCACACCGCTGACATGGCGACAGCTGTGCTCCGGCCTCCTCGTAGTGGGCCAACCAACCGTTGCCGCACGGCATCGATCACCCGCCAGATGCCATCAACGGCGAGCGGGTACATCAGACCGATGGGATAGATCCAATACCCTTTCGTCCGGTGCATCCCCGCCATGACAGCTGTCAAATACCCCGCGGTCCAGATCAGGAGGACATACCATCGATGCTCTGTCGACACCCGCCACCAGAACAGGCTGCCCAGGATCGTCCCGATCGCCAGGAACCTCACCTGGTAGGGCCCATTGAAATCGGACTGCAGATCCCAATGATTCCACAGTGACTGCCACGGCCAGACGAATCGCGACCCGAGCCCCGGTCCGACGTGATCAATCACATTCCACGAGAACTGCAGCTGGATCTCCTCAGGAAATTTCAGAATCAACGGCAACCACAGCCCGAACACCACCAGGCTGCATCCAGTGAGCAGCGACGCCCGCTTGAGCCGATCAGTGAGTGCTCCGGGGTTGACCAGTGTCCAGACGCCACACTGCAGGCAGTAGACCACCGAAAACGGATGACTGAGCAACCCGCCCCCGCAACAGAATCCCGCCACGATCAGCCAGCGCCAGCGGGAATCACGCTGCCACCTCATCATCGCCAGAATCGCCGACCACCCGAATACTCCGCAGATTAAATCGGGCCGGGCAATGATCGAAGTGAACATCAGAGGTCGGGAGACCGCCAGCATCACAAGCGACAACCCAAGTACCCATCTCGGTTCAACCAACCTGCGAGCCACTCGATAGACCAGCCAGATCGCAACGAACCCCGCCAGAAATGTGGGCAGACGGGCGGTCGAATAGCGTGCTGGCAGAACGGCCAGAAACGGAGACTCGACGAGATAAATCATCGGAGGCTCGATGAACAGGCACTTGCTCATCGAGCGGACATACGGATGCTCGCTGGTGAGGACTTCGCTCCCTCGCTCGACCAGGCATCCGGGAAACCGCGGTACTCCCTCACGCAGAGTCGTGAACCCGGCGGTCGCGAAATATTCTTCGTCGTACTGGCCCGCCAGCTGAATGACCATCGGGAACCGCATCAGACCAAACGCCATCCAGGCGATCAGCAAACCCATCCGGGCCGCATCCCAATGCCACGACGGAACGACAGAGGGCTGTGATCCAGGCATGGCGCAGAGGTGATTCCCACGGAACAAGAAGGTGACGGATACCTCTCTGCAACATACGGGTGTCCGAAAGTGATGTCAAACTGCGTGACCAACCTGTGGCACACACCGCGCCTCGCCCAGATTTCCAGGATCTCGCCTGCTGACCGATATCGCTATCCAAATCGAAGAAGCGATACGGGAGATGAACGGCACTGACATTTGATTAGGGGTTGCCAACCGGAGTTCCGGGATTTTAATCTCATGCAATTGGATGATTAATGACGGGCATGAATGAGTCATGTCGATTAAGAACAAAACTCTTCTGGAATTCGCGATGACTCAGAATCCTGTTGGCACAAATCAACTGAATCACAAAGCCATTGCCAGAAAATGGGTGGAGTCCTTCGAGACACTGGAAGCCCGGATGATGCCGGAGATCACAGCCTTTCTGAGTGATGACTTTGAATTAATCTGCCCGGGAGACTCCGATGTCATCCCGTTTGCCGGGATCTGGAAAGGGGCTGCGGGGCATCAGCAGTGGCTCGACCTGTTCTTTGGATTCTTCAATCGAACCAAAGCGAAGAAAGTGACATACACCTCCAGCGATCACACCGTTGTGGCCCGCTGGCAGGAGAGAGTCACACTGCAGGGCACCGAATGCGACCCGGTCAAAATCAATTTGTACTTCCACTTCTATCACGGGAAACTCGCTCGAATTTTTGACGATTACGACACCAAGACCGGGACCGCCAGCATCACCAGACTCCTGGAGCCTTCGCTCAACCCCGACTGATCTGGAGTGGGAGTCCCCGCCCACGCATTAGACCGGCCCAATCCGTCGATTCCGCAGCATCCCCGTCATTGCGAGAACGCAGACAGAGTTCCCCGCTCGTCACTTCGGGCTGTTTATCTGGCCAACACGGAGTCGTGATTGACTTTGAGGGGGGGAATAGTGGTACATTTGTGAGACGCGAGCCCGAAGTGGTTTCGGACCGATAGTCAGTGATGTCAACGGGAAGTGACCATGCGGATTGACCGAACACTTCCTCCACAACTGCCCCGGAGACAGATTCTGGCTGCGGGTGGGCTGTCAGCACTCGGTCTGTCACTGCCACAGATCTTGCGAGCCGATTCGTCGCAGGTCATTCCCGCCAGAGCGAAATCGGCGATTCTCGTTTACCTTTTTGGCGGGCCTTCCCATATCGACATGTGGGACATGAAGCCCAACGCACCGAAAGAAATACGGGGCGAGTTCTCGCCTATCGCGACTGCCCTGCCCGGAACGGTCTATTGCGAACACCTGCCACGGCTGGCCAAGCTCAATGACCGCTTTACGCTCATCCGGTCGGTGACTCACGATCGGAACGTCCACGGCGGCGCGGTGGGATTCGTTCTGACCGGTACTCGAACCAGTGACCCTGGCATTCCCGGTGTCCGCGGTCCCAGTGCGACACCAGACGACCACCCGAGCCTGGGTGCAACCGTCAATTGTCTTTCCCCATCCGCAGCCCAGGTTCCGACAGCGGTAACATTGCCGTGGGACATGACTGATGGCCAGGGCCGCAAACCGCCCGGTCAGACTGGCGCGATGCTCGGGACCCGCTTCAACCCGTGGTTGATCTCGTCCGACCCCAACGACTCGAAGTTTCGCGTCGAAGGTCTGACCATGCAGCCCGGACTATCGATTGACCGGTTACGCGACCGCCAGGGACTGCTGGCTCACATCGACCGGGTCAGCGGACTCGCGGAATCTAGCGCCGCTGCGGGGTTAATGGACGATTACTATCAGCATGCGTCCCGGATTCTGACATCGCCCGCGACTCAGGCGGCGATTGACATCACGCAGGAGCCCACTGGCCTGCGTGATCGATATGGACGGAACACATTCGGCCAGAGTTGCCTGCTCGGTCGGCGGTTGATCGAGGCCGGGGTTCGCTTCGTCCAAGTCAACATGGGCAACCAGTTGGGTGGAAAGTTCGGCTGGGACACCCACTCGAAGAATTTCCCGCAGCACCGCGACCATCTGATTCCCAAGTTCGACCCAGGTTTTTCGACGCTGCTGGAAGATCTGGAGGATCGCGGGCTTCTCGACGAGACACTCGTCATCGGCATGGGTGAGTTCGGCCGCACTCCTCGCATCTCGGCGAACGGAGGCCGCGATCACTGGCCGCAATGCTATTCCGTGATCATGGCGGGGGCCGGGATCAAGCAGGGGTATCAACTGGGCCGGTCCGACGAACACGCAGCCTATCCCATTGAACGTCCCGTCACACCGGAAGAATTGATCGCTACGATCTATTACATGCTGGGCATTGACCCCGCAATGACCATTCGCGACCACCTGCACCGTGAGCACCCGCTGGTTCGCGGCGAAGTCGTTCACGAGTTGTTGGCCTGAACCTCTCGGGAATGAGCGGGAGGCGAAGCCATGAGTTTTGACAACCAGCCAGTTCATCAGTACGGACGGCGGGCATTCCTGCGAAGCGGTACGCTGTTCCTGGCAGCTGCTGCGTCTGCTCCGTGTTCGCTGCTTTCAGCGAGTGAGAGCAAGTCGCCGCTGCGAGTTGGCCTGGTCACCGACCTGCACTACGCCGACAAGCCCTCAGCGGGGACTCGCTACTATCGTGAGACGCTCGACAAGCTCGCCGAGGCTGCCTCGCATTTCGAGAAGTCGCCGATCGATTTTGTCGTCGAACTGGGCGACCTCATCGACGCCGCGGATTCGGTCGACACGGAGTTGTCGTACCTCAAAACAATCAACCGCGAATTCGCAGCCATCTCCAAGGATCGTCATTACGTTCTCGGCAACCACTGCGTCGACACTCTGACGAAAGCGGAGTTCCTCAACACCGTGGAGCAACCACAGTCATACTACTCATTCGATCGTGCCGACTTCCATTTCGTGATCCTCGATGCCTGCTTTCGCAATGATGGCGTGCCGTACCAGAGAAAGAACTTCACCTGGACCGACGCGAATATCCCGAGTGAGGAACTGGAGTGGTTACAGGCCGATCTCCAGTCGACCAACCGGCCGACGTTCGTCTTCGCCCACCAGCGTCTTGATGTCAGCAACAGCCACGGCGTCAAGAACTGTCACGAGGTACGACAGGTCCTGGAGGCCTCAAACAAGGTTCTCGCCGTCTTCCAAGGTCACAGCCACAAGAACGAACTCAACGACATCGGTGGCATCCATTACTGCACACTCGCCGCGATGATCG
>QWOR01000023.1 GCA_003669575.1 Planctomycetota bacterium
AATGAGTTGGCCCTCAATCCGCCGGGCCCGTTTCATCATTTTCATGCACCAATCGTTCCGCTCCTTCTTTGGGCTGCAGCGGCAGGACTGGGGCAGGGGGCAAGTTCCAGGTCAACGACGGGCTCGACGTCTATGCCCGAACCCGCGTCGGTCAAATGGCTTCCCTCAGCCAGTCCGTTACTGGCGTTCTCACTCACTTTCGGTATCTGGACCTGCGTTGTCTTCAGCCAGAACCCCTTGAGTCTGAAGTTCTGGGACTCAGGAAAACCCGAGTACTGGGGAAAGCGGTATGTTCCCGATGAGCGCCCTCAGCAGTTCGCGAAGATTGCTTCGCTGATTCCACCGACAGCTCGTGTGGCTTCGACCGACTTTGTGCATCCCCGTTATACACACTTTGAGAGGTCTTACGATTACAGTCAGTACCCCCGCGTGGTGAATGGCAATCGGCCCGGTGCTCCAGATGATACCGACTACATCGTGATCGACACCCGCCATCCCTACAGTTGGATTCATGGCCCGGAAGATGTGCGTGAGCTGCGAACTGAACCCGACCGCTGGGAACTGCTCCCCGATGAGACCAACGGTTACTTCATCGTGTTGAAACGCAAGACAAACGTCGTCGAACAGAAGTAGCGAGTGTCTTCTCGCACTTCATGTGGCTTGCGGGAACCCGTGGTCGTTAATCCATCCATCTCGTGTTCGTTGGGTGACCCGCCAACGCATGCTCGGGTATGATCAAGTTCATTCTCGGCATTGATTCTGTTGGAGTCTCTGATGATGTGTCTGGCTCGGCTAGCCTGCTGTTTCGTATGTGTCGCGACACTCGTACTTGAGACCGACAAGGCTTGGGCACAAGCCCCTGCAGCCTCGTCCCCATTGACTGTTGGCTCCCGGCGCGAACTCTTTGTCGATCGATACCTGATCGACAAGTTGAGTAACGTTCGGCTCCAGCTGCACGAGCCACGCGATGAGGGCGTGGTCATCAAGCTCGACAACCCGTGGGAAGGTCCGCACAGTGGTTACTCGACTGTAATCCGTGATGGCGATCTGTTCCGGATGTACTACCGCGGTATCTCTCAGCCGGGCCCGGACGGCAACGAACACGAGCGAACCTGCTATGCCGAATCCCGCGACGGTATCCACTGGACCAAGCCCAGCCTGGGGATCTTCGAGTTCGAGGGAAGCACCGCTAACAACATAGTCCTGCAGAAGGCCGCACCAATCACGCACAACTTTTCCCCGTTTCTCGACTCGCGGCCGGGTGTTCCGACCGAGGAGCGATACAAGGCTGTCGGCGGCACCGGGCATGAACTCTTTGCGCTGATTTCGGCAGACGGACTGCATTGGAAGAAGCTGCAGGACAAGCCCATCATCACCAGCGCCAATGTCCCGTTCCGGCATAATCACCTGTTCGATTCACAGAATCTCGTGTTCTGGTCGGAGCAGGAAGAGTGCTACCTGTGCTACTTCCGCGTGTGGGATGGATTGCGGCGAATCGCCCGGTCGACCAGTACCGATTTTCGGACTTGGACCCCAGCTGTGCTGATGCGGCAGGTCCACGACGATGGGAGCGGACCACAGCCAGCCCCTGCGGAGCACATCTATACCAACCAGACCTCGCCCTACTTCCGGGCTCCTCACATCTCCGTGGCCATCGCCGCTCGTTTCTTCGAGGGACGCCAGGTTCTGACCGAAGAGCAGGCGCGTGAACTGAAGGTCAGCTCGGATTACTTCAAGGATACGTCTGACGCGATCCTGATGACGACTCGCGGTGGTGATGTGTATGACCGCACCTTCCTCGAAGGGTACATCAAACCGGGCATCGGGCCTCGGAACTGGGTATCGCGGACAAACTATCCCGCTCTCAATGTCGTGCAAACTGGCCCAAACGAAATGTCACTCTATGTCAATCACGACTATGCCCAGCCAACATCGCATCTGCGGCGCTACAGCTTGCGTCTGGATGGCTTCGCTTCGGTGCGGGCCGGGGCGAGTGAAGGCGAACTTCTGACCAAGCCCATAATCGTGTCAGGGGATCAGCTCTCCATCAACTTCGCGACCTCTGCCGGAGGAGGCGTGCGGATTGAGATCCAGAACGCCAATGGCCAACCGCTGCCAGGTTTCGCCCTGGCCGATTGTCGCGAGCAGATCGGCAACGAGATCGAACGTCTCGTGACCTGGAACTCAGGTGCCAAACTCGCCGACATCGCCGGTCAGCCCGTCCGCTTGCGAGTGGTCTTAAAGGACGCTGACCTGTTCTCGTTTCAGTTTCGGACAGCCGTTCAATCAGGAGCCCGTTAGTACGAAGGTAGGGGTCGGGACGACTAACCAATGGCTACTGTTGCGAAAGTACCCTGACCAGTTCCGGGATGAGTCTTCGGAAGGCTCTCGCTCGGTGGCTGATCTGTTGTTTGACCAATGGGCTGAGCTGGCCAAACGTCTGGTGGTATTCTCGGACCAGGAAGTATGGGTCGTAGCCAAACCCGTTCTCTCCCCCAGCTGTGTCGATGATCCGGCCTCGGCAGGTGGATTCAAAGCTCAGACGGACCACTCCGGTCGGATCGGCGACAGCAACATGACAGACATACTCGGCTCCACGCTGATCGGGTGGGACTGACGTGAGTTCGGCAATGAGCTTGGCATTGTTCCGTTCGTCGGTCGCGCCAGGATCGCTGTAGCGAGCGGAGTAGACTCCAGGTGCCCCCCGGAGAGCGTCGACCCGGAGCCCGCTGTCCTCGCCAATCGTCCAATGTTTGAGGACCTTCGCGATCTCGGTCGCCTTCAGTGCGGCGTTCTCAGCAAAGGTTGTCCCCGTTTCCTCGACTTCGTGGGCCTCGGGAAACTCGGCCACTGACTTCAAGGGGATACCGACGGGCGCGAGCAGGTCTCGAATCTCGCGACTCTTTTTCGCATTGCGGCTGGCCAGAACAACCGTGGGGAAGTGTGCCAGCGTCATTCGGGGGCCTCCTCGCTCGACTCGCTGTCGCTATCGGAGCCTTCGCTTTCTTCCTGGTCGATCACATTCCAATCGTCGTAGTCGACATCGTCACCGACATCCATGAAAGCAAAGCAGTTGGGGCAATTGACGACCGACCCCTTTTGAATCGGGGCAAAGCGGGTCACTGTACCGCACTTGTCACACACGGCGTCGATCCACTCGGCATGCAGTTCGACGGGGATCTGGTTGACGGGAGAAAGGAGATTACTCGACTCAGCGTCGAACTTTTCGACCACTGCTTGGGCTCTTTCCAGGTCTGCTGAAGCAACCCACACCTGGGGGTGTTGAGATGCTCCGTTCAAGATACCCATCGTGCCGTTATCTTCGACGACCTGGGATTGAACACCAGCTGCGAGTAATACTTCCGCGAGCTGGTGGGCCTCCAGATTGCTACCGGCTTCGTAAATAGCGACGGGTTCATTGAGTTTCATGGCTACCCCTTGAGTGTGTATCAGACAAGTGGTCTAACACACCCTTGTGTGGGGTTCAAGGAAGCCATGACATGGACATCGCTGACTGACCGGACAGCTAAGGATGCTGCGAACTGGAGCTATATGGAGTTGGGGTTTCAGGGGCCGGATGAATCACGGTCTTCGGTGGCTCACTCGTCGGAGCAGGGCGGTTAGACACGGTCCAGAGACCCAGACCGAGTCCAGCCCCGCAGGCCAGCAGGATCGCCCACTTGCCGTAGGCTGGGGGATTTCGCGGAGCCTTTTCCAGATAATCAATGCGGGCATTCAACTCGGGCCACAAGCTGTCTTGCAGATCGAACGTGGGATTGGAGTCGATCGATCCCAGAACCCCCATCGAGGCTTGCAGCGACTTGGCTTGTGAGCGGCACTGAGGGCAGGTGGCGACGTGGCGGCGAAGCTCCTCGATGCGTGTGGGATCATCGAGATCATTCCCGACCCACAGTGCCAGTTCGAGTTTTACTTCGTCACAGTTCATTCGAGGTTACCAGTGTGATGTCCGAGTGTGGCAGAAATCAGTCAGCTGTGTGTCGTGGTCTTGGGGGGACTCGTCAGCGAAGTTGCAGAAAAACGTGGCGAGCAAAATGGCGAGTCACTTCTTGGCCTGCCTTCGAGTCCAGGCTTCCTGAAATCGTAGACGGGCTTCGGCCAGTCGCCAGCGGATTGTGGCTTCCTTGCGGTCAAGGATGGCAGCGATCTCGCTGGTGGAGAACCCTTCCAGATCACGCAGGACCAGGACCGTGCGGAACTGTTCAGAGATCTCATTGACCACGCTGCGAATCTCCTCGTGAAGTTCCTGGCTGGTGCGAGGATCTGCAGAGGCGGGATCGGGGTAACGCTCTCCCGGATGGTCCGAGAAGAAGAACGACCACACTTTTCTCCGTCGTTTCTGGCGACGGTGGTAGTCAAGCGAGAGATTGACTCCGATCTGGAACAACCACGGAGCGAATCGGCGAGAGGGGTCAAACTGATCGATTCGTTCGTAGACACGCAGAAAGGTCTCCTGGGCGAGATCTTCAGCGACATCTGCATCTCGAATGAACCGACCGATGACGCTGAGCAGTCGGCGTTCGTATCTCTTGACCAAGGTCCCAAACGAATCTCTTCGCCCTCGACGGGTTTCTTCGACCAGTCGGGCGTCACCCGCCCGGTCGTCCTCGTCGACAGCAGAATCGTCTGAGACCATTATTCGCCGCTGATTCGTCGTCATGTCCGGCTCCCGAGACACTCTGACCGGTCTCATCGCCATTGTTATAGAGGAGATACGCAATTCCCCGGAGACATGTTGGTGGAATTCGTTTTCATGAGCAACTCATTATAAAACTCAGGCTCGAAAGTGGTGTCTACGAGCCTCTTTTACTCATTCTGGTGGATTTTTTGTGTTGTAAGTGTTTGTTTTGTAATCGCTTATGTTCTTTGTGTGTTTTGCGGATCGAGCCGGTGAAAGACTGCACAATCTGGAGCGACTTTGCCGATAAATCATTCTAAGCGTGCGGCAATGCGCGAGTTTTCCAGCTTCCGGGGGGACCGGCTGGTTCGACTCAAGTGGTTGCCGGTTCGCTTGAGGCGCGGAAAACAGCCATCCTCAACCGAAAAGTGGTTCCCCTCATGTCTGGTCGCCCCGGATTTATTCGTCGCCATGCGTGGTCACTGGCCGGCACACTCGCCGCGGCCTTGCTGGCCCCGGCGTTCGATTGGAGCGCGTTGGCTGGTCCGCCTGACGAAGTGGAAGAGGTCCAAGCCGTTCAGACGGGGAACCGGTCTGCCAAGCCCGAGGTGACCGTCTCGCTGAATCACCTTTCCACTCCCTGGGAAGATGTACTCCACAAGCTCGCTGACTCGTCTCATTCGACGCTCGTCATGCATGCTGTCCCCCAGGGCCGTTTCAGCCGCCATGACTGGCACAAACATACGCGGACCGAAGCTGTCCGGATTCTGAATCGCGATCTGGAGAAGCTAGGCTACCGAATTCTGGAGAAGGGGAAATTCCTCACCGTTCTCGAAGTCCAGCAGTCCCACGTCGACTATGAACGGCCCGTTGTCGGAGAGCCTCGCAGATCACTTGCAGTTCGTGGCGACCAGTCTGAGATCGCAGACGGGAATTCTTCGGACATCGAAGTTGCTGACCACAGCGAACAGGAGGCATCCCCTCAAAGACTCGGAACAGAGCCAAGCTTGCGGACCGCTCACACACCGCGAAATAAACGTGACCAGCACGTCGCACAGGCTCAGCATGTCGAATCGGAATCCACCGAGGGAGAACCAGAAGCCTCTGTGAACGCTGTGGCCACACCGGCAACGACTTCGGTGACCATCACACCGACCAAGCGACGCGCCACGGAGATTGCCAAACAGATTCACAGAGCCTTCGGAACTCGATCCAAACTGGCCGATTCCGGACCGCATGGACTTCCAGCCTTTGTTGTATCGCATCCCCAGACTCAGGATTCCAAACCTGCTGGGCGCCAGGCCGAGCCACACTTTACTGTTGAAATTGACGCGGATCGAAACGAACTGATCCTCACCGCTGGCGAAGAGCGAGTCGCTCATCTGGAGAATCTGATCCGGATGCTCGACAAGGCCGCCTGGACCAAGGGTCAGAAGCAGGAACTGGTTGCTGGTCACACCGCAGCTGTCGCGGAGAAGCTGCAACCACAGCTTTCTCAGCTGATCGCCGGGCGAGAGCAGGATCCTGGCGCTCGGAAGAATCGCCGGCGCGAGGCTCTCGCTCAGGCTGGCCCACCAGAAGAAGCTCCCGAAGATGGAGCCACTGAAGAGCTGTTCCCAAAGAACCCTCAATCCACGTCGGAGGCTGAAGAGCCTCAACCGGGGGCGATGAGCGAGGAAGAGCCAGGCAACAAGTCCGCACAGGATCGGTTGCCGGCTCTCCTCGATACTCTCAAAGGCGATGTCTCTCTCGAATCGATGCCTGATCTGGATTTGCTGATCCTGCGAGGGAACGAGAAAGATGTCGAGGCGGTGATGAAAGTCATCCGCACGATCGAGCAGATGGCCGAGGGAAGCACTCCGGAAATCCATCTCCGCCGTCTGGAGCATGTCGACTCACAATCGCTCGCCGCGTTGCTGACTCAGGTCTACGAGCGGATGGTTTCTTTGCGAACAGGAACCGCTCAAAAGAGCGAAGCCCAGATCGCAGTCATCCCTGTCGTGACTCCCAATGCCGTGTTGATCCTGGCGCCTGGTAATGCACTTGAGTCTGTGCTGGAACTGACGAAAGAACTCGACCAGCAGGTCGATCCGCAGCACCATGTCGAGGTGTTCCCGCTCGAACACGCGATCGCTTCACAAGTCGTGACGACGATCGAAGGATTCTACCCCAACGATGCGACGCAGCGGCCCGGGCTTTCTACGCGAATTCGCGTGTCAGCCGATACCCGTACGAACTCTGTCATCGTCCAGGCTCAGCCCCGTGACATGGAAGAGGTCAAGTCCCTCATCAAGCGGATCGATCGCGATGAGGCGGGTTCGATTTCGCGGGCCAAGATCATCAAGCTCAAGAGTGCAAACGCTGAGGAGCTTGCCCAGTTCCTGCAGCAGGCTGTGCAAAGCGTGATCTCCAGCCCCACCAATGCGACGGGGGGCACTGGGGTTACGGCTGGTGCAAC
>QWOR01000352.1 GCA_003669575.1 Planctomycetota bacterium
ACATCCTGCCCTCCGGTTTGTACGCCTACTGGACGGGGATGAAGGATGTCCGTGTCGAGGTGGTCGATGCCCGAAACGTCCGGTTCGAGCACACTGAGCGGAAGGTGATCTCAAAGTCACCCTTCACGCAGCGTGTGCTGGATCTCGTGACCGTTGAACGCGATCGCGCCGGTGTAATGTTCATTGATGGGCGGTACGTCGAAACCCTGACTCCGGGACAGTACGCCTTCTGGAAGGGCCAATCCGAGGCCAAGGTGGTCGAGGTCGATCTGCGGGAGACGATGGTCGATGTCGGTGGTCAGGAGATTATGACCTCTGACAAGGTGACGCTGCGGTTGAACGCCGTGGTGACCTTCAAGATCGTCGACGCTCTCAAAGCGATCAGCCAGACCGACGATGTGCGGCAGGCTCTTTACCGCGAAACTCAGCTGGTGCTGCGTGGCGTGGTGGGAACTCGCGAACTCGATGCCTTCCTGACGGACAAAGATTCGGTCTCGAAGGAGATCGAGGAAACAGTCCGTCGTCGGGCCAGTGAGTTGGGTTTGCAGATTGCTTCGGTCGGGATCCGTGATGTGATCCTGCCAGGCGAGATGAAGGACCTGATGAACAAGGTGACCGAAGCCAGGAAGGCTGCTGAGGCCAATTTGATCTCCCGCCGTGAAGAGACAGCTGCCATCCGCAGCCAGGTGAACACTGCCAAGTTGCTGGCAGATAACCCGGTGTTGATGCGGTTGCGCGAGTTGGAGGTGCTGGAGAAGATCGCAGTAAACGGCAAGCTCAACATCGTGACTGGTGATAAAGGGCTGGCTGATCGGGTGCTTAACCTGCTGTGATACTCCTTGACTGGCCAGCATGCGCTGGCTGGACTAGGGGCGTGACAATCCGGAAGCCGTACCCCTGGTTCGATTCATCGAGCCAGGGGTGTTTTCATTCTTGGACTCCGTCGCCTGTGGGATTCACGGTCCGTCTTGATCATGTTTTCAAGGGTTAGGGATCGATGGGGAAATGCGAGAGCAGAGGACCGGAACTTAAGTTTAGATGTGTTGGAAATCTATTGTCGTTTCGTGAGGAGTTCTGAACTATTTCGCACGAATATGCTTGTCCTGTGATCTCTGTATGTCGTGGTAGAAATCCCGGACAAAACGATAGAATGCCACGAGCGTTCATCAGCCACCCTGATTTTCCACTGCGGGATCCACCTTATGAAACTCCGAGTGTCATCCACGGCCTGTTTGATCGTCTCTCTGGTTCTGGGGGGAGCAACGTTTTCATCTGCCGTACGGGGAGAACAGACAGTAAAGAAACTCACGCAACAGGAGGCCAACGAGATCGCTGTCGAAGCGTACATCTTCGCCTACCCGCTCATCACGATGGAGATCTCCCGCCAGCAGTTCACGAACATCGAACCGGGCAAGATGATCGGTCGAGGACCGATGAATACGTTCACCCATGTCCCGGAGTTCCCACCTGCCGATTTTCGAGCAGTTGTGCGACCGAACTTCGACACTCTCTATTCGACGGCATGGCTCGATCTGACCGCGGAGCCCATCATCGTCTCCGTGCCAGATACCAATGGTCGGTTTTATTTGTTGCCGATTCTCGACATGTGGACTGACGTATTTGCTTCTCCGGGTAAGCGGACCACAGGAACTCAGGCGGGCCATTACGCCATCGTGCCAGCGTGCTGGACGGGTGACTTGCCAGCTGGGGTCGAGAAGATTGTTGCTCCGACTCCGCAAATCTGGATCATCGGGCGAACTCAAACCAACGGACCCGCCGACTATGAGGCCGTGCATCAGGTTCAGAAGGGATTCACTCTGACCCCGCTTTCCCGTTGGGGGAAGGAACCATCGCCGCCAGTCGCCGTCAAGGTCGATCCTTCGGTTGATATGACGACTCCGCCCCTGGACCTGGTGAATTCCATGCCTGGCCCGAAGGATTTCAGCTATGCCGCTGATCTGATGGTGATCAATCCGCCACATATCACCGACCAGCCCATCCTGGCCCGCATGAAGCGACTGGGAATCGAAGCGGGCAAGCCATTTGATTTCGACAAAGCTGATCCAATCGTCAAACAGGCGCTCGAGCTGGCACCCGCGGCGGCGCTCGTTGCGATGAAGGCTAAGATTCCAACGCTCGCTGTCGTTCGTAATGGCTGGCAGTTGAATACTGACACCATGGGGGTCTACGGGACGTTCTACCTCAAGCGTGCCATCATTTCGATGGTGGGGCTCGGCGCGAATCTTCCCGAGGATGCGATCTATCCATTGAACCTGGGGGATAGAGATGGCCAGCCTCTGGACGGCGGCAGCAAGTACACGCTCACCTTTAAGAAGGGGGAGACGCCACCCGTGGAGGCCTTCTGGTCGGTTACGTTGTATGACAGCGAGGGATTCCAGACAGCCAACTCGCTCAATCGGTTTGCCATTGGTGATCGCGATGCGCTGAAGACGGGGGCCGATGGGTCCATTACGCTCTACTTTCAGCATGACTCGCCCGGGGCAGACAAAGTCTCCAACTGGCTCCCCGCACCACAGGGACCATTCAACCTGACGATGCGACTGTATGCCCCCAGATCCGCTGCGATCAGTGGAGTCTGGACACCTCCTCCCGTCGTGAAGGTCAAGTAGACGGAGTTTGAGTTGTCCTGCGACGACTCGAC
This sequence comes from Planctomycetota bacterium, assembly GCA_003669575.1. Taxonomy (GTDB): domain Bacteria; phylum Planctomycetota; class Planctomycetia; order Planctomycetales; family Planctomycetaceae; genus TH-plancto1. Next base: position 2,663 of record QWOR01000352.1, read on the forward strand.
GGGTTGTGTCCGGTGCCTGGCCTCCACATGCAGTCTGTGATCATGGTGCAAAACGCAATCCTTCTCCGTTGCCCGCAGTGCTGGATCGCACTGGTGTTCATGGCTCTCGCAGGTACTGCTCAAGCCGCTGATGGTCCGGTGCAGCTGGCTCGCCGCGGCGTTCCGCTGATGAAGGTGGTGCACGCGCAGGAAGCGTCTCCGTCGACCAAGAAATCCGCACAGGCTCTGGCGAATTATCTCTCGCGGATCGCCGGATCGACTTTTCAAACGGATGTTGGAGACGGAGGGACAGGGATCGTCGTTGGCACAGCAGTTGACTTCCCTCGATTGCGTGGCGAGTTACCACAGACCCTCAATGATGATGAACGCGAGAGTTATCTCCTCGGCTCAAATTCAGGAGGGTTGGTCCTGATCGGGACGACCGATCTCGCCGTCGAACATGCAGTCTGGGATCTCCTGTATCGGCTCGGGTACCGGCAGTTTTTTCCCGGTCCACAGTGGGAGGTAGTGCCGCACGTTCCAGACCTCTCCATCTCCGTAAACACCATTGAGCGGCCCAGCTACTACTCGCGGCATATCTGGTACGGATTTGGCCCGTGGGATTATGCTCGCGAGCCCTATGCGGACTGGTGCCGCAAGAACCGGGCGACGAATGGGATCGAACTCCATACTGGGCACACCGGTGAGAAGCTGAGGTCGCAGTACGAACAGGTCTTTCAGGAACACCCCGAGTACCTGGCGCTTGTCAATGGCGAGAGGTCATCTGACAAATTCTGCATCAGCAACCCGGGGCTCAGAAAGCTGATCGTCGATCATGCACTGGAACATTTCGAGACCCACCCCGAATCGGACTCACTGTCGGTCGAACCGAGTGATGGGTTGGGCTGGTGCGAGTGTCCGGAGTGCGCGAAGCTCGGATCACCGAGTACTCGAGCGGTGATCATGGCCAACGCAGTTGCAACAGCGGTGAGTGAAAAGTATCCCGGCAAGTGGTTCGGGATGTACGCTTATGGCGGACATGTGGCCCCGCCCGCAATCGATGTACATCCCCGACTGGTGGTCAGTGTCGCGACAGCCTTTGGCAGTGCTGGGCTGTCATTCACCGAACTGATGCGAGGTTGGCGGAATCGCGGTGCAACACTGGGGATCCGAGAATACTTTGCGGTTACCCAGTGGGACCGGGATATTCCCGGCGGTAACACAGCTGCGCGAGGAGCCGATCTGGATTACCTCACTCGCACGATCCCGGAATTTCATGAGAACGGGGCACGATTTTTCAGTGCGGAGTCGAGTGATAACTGGGGGTTGTGCGGTTTGGGATATTACCTGGCCTCTCGCATGCTGTGGGATGTCCGCGAGGCGACTACTGACCGAGTGAGGTCATTGCGTCAGGACTTTCTTGATTGTGCGTTCGGCCCTGCTCGCGAGCCGATGGATCGCTTCTATCGTCTCATCGATGGTTCGAATCGCCCGCTGTTAAGTGAGGATCTGCTGGGACGGATGTATCAGTCCCTGGATGAGGCGCGGCACCTCGTGCAGGACCGCGGCGATGTGCTGAGGCGGCTCGATGATCTGGTGCTCTATACGCGCTACGTCGAACTCTGGCTGGCCTACAGCAACTCGACCTCCGAAACGCGGCAGGCGAATTTCGAACAACTGATACGGCATGCCTATCGGATGCGAGGCACGATGATGGTCCATACTCTGGCCCTGTATCGGAACCTCCCTGCACTCGATAAGCAGGTCCAGGTTCCTGCCGAAGCAGCTTGGAATGTCCCCGAGGGACGAAACCCCTGGAAGAGCAGCCAACCGTTTGCTCCCGAGGAGATCCATGCCTTCGTACGCGAGGGGATCGCCCGGAACCATCTTCTCGAGTTCGAGGCTGTGTCTTTCAGCGATGATCTCATTCCGGCGACCCAGCTTCAGCTTCCCGAGGTCAAGCCGGGATCATTTGGCCTCTACTTCCGCAATGAAGTGAACCTGATGACCTGGGCTGAGGTCGTCCCCCGAGACTTCCCGTTTCAGGTCAAAGCGGGTTTGATCTATGGCCGATTGGGAGACGCCAGATTCGCTCTCTACCCCCGCGATGAACTGCAGGGACTCGCTGTCGCGAACGCAGCTGTTGTTCCGGATAAGCAGTCACACGCCGTCTCGCTGCAAACACAGTGGAGTGGTCTCCATCGATTGCACCTTTCTGATGGGGGCGACGCGACCGAGATCGACTGGCCGATGGGGACACCTCTGACCATTCGTTCTGATCCTGCCCATCCAGCTGCCTTCCATAGCCGCTGGACACTTTATTTCTATGTCCCCCGTGGCACCAAAGTGATTGGCGGCTTCGCGGATGGGATCGGACATCTGCTGGGACCCCAGGGGCGATCCGTCTATTCTTTTTCCGACGCCCCTGAATACTTCAATATCCCGGTACCCGCTGGCCAGGACGGCAAGCTCTGGTGCTTTCACCATGGGAATGGCCGACGCCTGTTGATGACCGTGCCACCGTATCTCGCTCGTTCTGGACAGGAGCTCCTGCTTCCAAAAGAGGTTGTCATGCGAGACGCGCAGCCTGAGTGAGCTTTGGCGTTCGTTGGTCGGGGAGTGAGGACCTCGATCGCCAATGCGACATTGTCTCGGCTGCCGTGAAAAGGGTGATCTCCTACTCCGACGCACTTGTTGGAGTCTCTCTCTTGCTCGATACTCGGGGCACTGTCTCTGGTATTCGTGATCATGATTGATTCGCGGGAGTTCTCGACATGCCGTCGCTCATCATTCGACCATTATCCGTGATTCTGGGGTTACTGATCTGCAGCCTGTGCCAAGCGGCCGATGTTCCGCGTGACTCTACGGCGGAAGGTCAACCACTGGCTGCGAATGTCCAGCGTGTCGTGGAGTCATACGAGTTCCTCGGCTCTCCACTTCCCGTCGAACTGGTCGACGGACTGAAGCAGGCGGGGCAGGCTCGTGACGCACGCCAGCTTCAGGAACTGCTCGATCCCCGCGTGGCCTTCGTCCTCACGATCAATCCTGAGGTCCGAGTCAAAGTTCAGCGAGGTCCTGCGGAGGCCAGATTGCAGCAGGGCGGATTTACCGCGTTCCTGGTCAAGATCATCAATCAAAGCGCCGTGGCCCGTCAGCTGCGTATCAACAGCCCGCAAGCGGGGCCCGTCTATGCGGGGACAGTAGTCGATATCCTCAAACGACAGGCTCAAACAGAGTTGGCTGAAAACGAGAACCTGGAAGGTCGCACGGACCGCTTCCTGAGCGTGGAGATGTTTCAGAGCCCGCCGATGACGCCCGGATTGAGTGGGTTGACCGCGGAGTACGCCATCGCCTTGATCCAGGGGCAGGAAGTCGGCAAACGCGAGGCCACAATCTCTTTCGATGTTGGCCAGGGGACGGAGGATATCGGCTTTCGTGGTGAGGTTCCGGTCCTCTTCGACATCGCGCCCGCAATTCCAGTGAAGCTGAATATCCGGGATGACGATGGCACGCCAACGACGGCCAGGCTGACCATCACCGATTCCATGGGACGCATTCATCCTCCACAGGCGAAACGACTGGCTCCCGATTTTTTCTTTCAGCCGCAGATTTATCGCCAGGATGGAGATGTCATCATTCTTCCCCCGGGACAGTTCACACTGAACTACTCGCGCGGACCGGAGTATGTCGACCAGAGTCACGAGTTCGAGGTGCCCTCTACGGGAGAGGTGAGCCTTGATCTAAAACTCAAACGCTGGATCAATCCGATGCAGTATGGGTTTTATTGCGGCGATCATCACATTCATGGAGCGGGGTGTTCGCACTACGACGCTCCGACCAAAGGCGTCCGTCCCGAAGACATGTTCCTGCAAGTCAAAGGGGAGGGGCTCAACGTCGGGTGTGTGTTGACCTGGGGGCCGTGTTTTGAATTCCAGCGTCAGTTCTTCAACCCGACAGCTCACAACCTCAGCGAGAAATTCACGTTGCTGAAGTACGACCTGGAGATCAGTGGCTTTGGATCACAGGCCCTGGGGCATGTGTGCCTGCTCAATCTGAAGGACCAGACCTACCCCGGTTCCGACGGAACCAAAGAGCATGGCTGGCCGACCTGGACCGTGCCCGTCTTGAAGTGGTGCAAAGAGCAGGGAGGCGTGACCGGTTATCCGCACTCGGCCTTGCAGGTCAATTCCGCAGCTGCGTCGACCCGACTGCTGAAGAGCTGGGATCATGACCACGACAGCCTGCTGACACCTGAGGAATGTAAGACGGCATTCTTGCCGTACTCCTTCTCCGAGATCGACATTGATCACGACGAAAAGCTCACGGAATCCGAACTGGTCATTGCTCACAAAAAGGCAGCGGATCAGCTCCCCAACCTCGCGATCCCCGACATGCGAGGGGGTGGGGC
>QWOR01000171.1 GCA_003669575.1 Planctomycetota bacterium
GTCCCCGCAGCCAGTGAGAGATTCGGGACCGAGAACTTCTCGACCGAGGGGTCACCGGTAACGAACGCCTTGTGGCTGAGCCCCAGATACGTCGGCTGAGTCATAAAGGGCTGCGAGGGAATCCCGATGTATTGCGGCACTCCATCGGAACGGACGCCCCGCAGGCGGCTGGTAATCATTCCTAGATCGGGATGATCGGAACGGGCTGTCGATGTCGGGTCGGGAACGAGCGGAGTTTTACCCGTCAGGAGTTCGATACTGCCGTCGTTGTGTGAAGACATCTCATGATGCAACGAACGGACAATCGCCATCTTGTCCATCCGCTGGGCCAGCCGGGGAAAGATCTCGCAGATCTCGATTCCCGGTGTCTTGGTCTGGATGGCCTGAAACGGTCCGCGATAATCGCTGGGGGCCTGCGGCTTGGGATCGAATGTTTCGAGCTGACTCGGACCTCCCCACATCCAGAACAGGATCAGTGAGGTCGGCGCTGAACTCGTCCCGGAGAAAGCACGCGCTGCCAGCAGATCGGACAACCCGAGCCCGCTCATCCCCAGCATGCCCGCTCGGAGGAATTCCCGCCGTGAGTGAGGTCCCGGGCACGGAGTCCCCGGAAGCGGCAGTCGTGACGAGGGAGAAGAGGAAGGCATACGGTCGCACTGCCGAAGACAAATGAATACATCAAGACATGTTGATGGTATTTCGGAGCGATGCCTCATGCAATGTGGTTTTGGTCGAAACAAGAATTCGAGTCGACAGATTTCTTCTTAACGCCTTGTCGGCTTTGGGATGCAATTTGATCGACTACGCGTCGGAACTCTTTGGTGTCCGATGAGAGCAACTCGAGAAACGGTCGGCTGTTCGCGTAATGGGTCGCGAAACTCCGAACTGCGATTTCGTTGTTACATGACAGCGAATGACCTACGCCTTGCGGATAAAGTGCTCTGCGTAGCTGCGCACTTGCCGTCCATTCAAGACATGGAAGATTCGCAGCTGCTGAATCGTCTCCTGGCTGAACTGATTCAGCGGGACGTGCACCAGCCGTTTGTGGTACTTCTTGGCGAGTCGGCGCCACCCGGCTCCTGGCGGCTGGACCGACAGGATCGCGATATGCCGCTGCTGCGAGTGGCAACACGCCCCGGCGAGGAGGCGTTCCTCCAGAGTGTCGGCGAAGTCGAACCGCGGATCGCGCCAGATGTCAGGAATACCTCGCGGTGGAAAGAGGAACATTGTCCCGCCGTATGTCGCCATCGCGATGCCGGGACCGATGACCTCCTGGGAGAACGGCGTCGCGAAAAACGACAGTGTCGATTCGTCGTGCTTCTCCGCGTGCCACGTGATCCGCCATGGATAATCACGGGGATCGGCAGGAGCATCGAACAGCATGATGACGCAGTCGAGTGTGCCTTTGGCCGGTGGGTTGATCTTCACAAACAGATCGCCCGTGTGCCAGTTCCTCAGCGTCTCCCGGATATCGAGTCCATCCTTCAGACTTGTCGAGAACTTCTCCGTGCGGGCGAGATCATTCCCCATCAGTGACAGAGCTTTGTCTTTCACATGGGTCCGAAACCGCTCGATGGCGATGTCTTCGGGGGGCCAGCTGCATTGGCCGAACGGGTTCCAGTCGTTGGCCCATTTCAGTTGATCGAGCTTCGGCGGCCGCCGATTGAGCTTGCAGGTTCTCCACTCGATCGGATTCCCCGGCAGCCGGTTCTGCAGGCCCACGATATCTCCACCCGGCAGCTGGCCCCGGTCGATCGACATGCGGAACTCGTCATACGCCAGTGGCTCATGATATGGATAGCTGCGGGCCGTCTCCGCCAGATGAATCGCGAACTGATCCCCAGCCGTCTGCTGAGCGGCGACAATCAGCGTGTACAGATCGGGCGTCATCCGCCGCTCGATCAGTGACAAATTGCGGACGTATTTTAAATAGTTCGACAACAGCTGCGGCGAGATACGACGGGCCCGGCCCTTAAGTTCTTCGCGATATCGTTCGCGGGAGGTGAGCAGCATCTCCTTGATGCCGTCGATCGACAGATTCTCATCGTCGTCGAGCTCTGCCCGGGCCCGCTCATACAATCCCGTCAGATACGGCAGCTCTCCCAACAGGAAGATCAACGTCTCCGGAGCGACCTTGTAGATCGCGGGTTCGTGTTCCTCTTCGTAAGGAGCCTCGACAGGAGCCTTCTCGTTATAGGCCTCGCGAACCCACGGCCAGTCGGCGAGCGAACAGACGAACAGGATCCGCTTGTACTTCCGCTCCAGCTGTCGCAGCCGATGAGCCATCCATGCGATTCGCTCCAGGTGCTGGGAATTCGTCGGACGAGACAGCGAGGGCAGTACAGCTGCAGAGAACCTCTCAACAGCCACTTTCTTGAGGGCGTAGGGGTCGGGCAGGCTGATCGGCGAGTTATGAAAGCCGAGCGTTTCGAGATCGATGAACGCCCGCTGCATCTGCTCCTGGATGGCGAATCGGAGCGCGGCAATCACCGGCTGACACGGATCAATCGGCACGTAGCTGGCCGGGGTGGGGGAGTCGTCGTCTTCGCCGGTCGAGTTCGGGTCGTAACCCATCGCTTCCGACCGAACGACGATCATCGGCGTTGGCAGGGCTTCAATTGCTTCCTCGACACTCGCCTGAAATGACTCTGGCAGCGGCACCGCCAGACAGTCAAAGGACTCGGACAGCAATACACGTCGGACTTCAACCGCAAAGTCCCCACTGCCATGGACGACAGGGAGCACGGTGATCCGTGGACTGAACTGGAGGAACGCGTGGGCCATAGGTCGAGCTGGTGAATCGTCGGGAATTCGATGGAAGGAATCATACCCGAAAGCAAACTGTCTGCGTTACTGGTTCGCAAGAGTTCAGGTGATCCAGGATCGCGGAAGCGTGACTGAACCACATTGCCACACAGGGTGACAGAAAAAGTTCGCCCCCTCGCCCACTCTCCCGCTCCCCCGGACTCAGTTTGCGAGCTGTGACCCGTTCACTAAGCTGCCGTCATGCTCCAGCGCTGGCTCCATCTTTGGTTGTTTCTCACTTCGCTCCTGGCCTTCCTCTGGCCCAGACTCGTCGGCGCGGGTGCTGTCGACCCGTTCCTGGCCAGCGTCCCTTGGCTGACCTGGCTGATCTCGGGCACGATGTTCTGTGTCGGTTGCCTGCTCCCGAAGGACGAAGTGATCCAGGTCGGACGCCGCTGGCCCACAGTGCTGACGGGAACCTGTGTGCAGTATGGCTCGATGCCGCTCCTGGCCTGGCTCGCGGGGACCTTGCTTCAGCTGCCGCAGGACCAGTTCATCGGCCTGATGATGGTCGGCTGTGTCCCCGGAGCAATGGCCAGCAATGTCATCACGATGACCGCCAAAGGAAACGTCAGCTACTCCGTCGGCCTGACAACACTCGCAACAATTGTCTGCCCGGTGGTGACGCCGCTGGCCCTGTATCTCACGCTGGGGAAGTTCGCCTCGGCGGAGATGCTGATGAAGGCGAGCCTGTCCCTGTTTCGCGAGGTCGTGATTCCAGTGATCCTCGGTTTCGCGATCTGTCAAAAGTGGCAGCGTTTCAGTGATGTGGTCCGTTCTCCAGCCACGATACTGGCCAACCTGGCGATTCTCTGGATCATCGCCGTCGTGGTTGCACGGGCACGGGCAGAGTTTTCCAGCCTAACCGTCACGCTGATGATTGCCTTGCTGCTCGTCAACACCCTGGGTTACGCAGCTGGGTATTTCGGTGGTGGCGTTCTGGGCCTGGATGAAGGCATGCGTCGTGCCCTGATGATCGAAGTCGGCATGCAGAACGCTGGTCTGGGTGCGAAGATCGCGGGTGATCTCTTTCCCGATGCGAAGGGAGCGGGAATCCCCTGTGTGCTGTTTGCGTTCCTGTGCGTCTTTACGGCAACCCTGCTGGCCCGCTGGTTCTCCGGCCGGTCTGTGAACGTGCCCGCTGTGATGTGAGGGGAAACTAGGCTCCCGAATGACATTCCAGCTGCCTCTGGAGCAGAGGATGCCAGGTATCCGGAGGTTCGAGTCCCCTCATTGCATTGCGGACGGGGCCTCGAATACTGCATAACACGAGACGTAGCTGTTGCCACTTGTGCATTCCAACGTTGTGGTATTCGCTGCGTAGCAGATTCAACTCTCCATTCGTTCCCGTAGCCTCCTCCTGGAATCTCGATCATGAAGAAGTGCTGGCTTTCGATCGCGTTCGTGTTCGGTCTCATGTTGCCGGTGTTTGCCGCCGAACCTGCCAAGCCTGTGCGGATGGGCTGCGGGCTGATGACGTTTGATACGGTTCCCGGATGGGGATTTGATGAGAACGGCAAAACCCAGATCGGCCCGACTCACGGCGGAGTCGTCGTCGATAAGGCAGGGAACATCTACACCAGTGCGGACATGGGCGTGTTTGTTTTCAGTCCGGATGGCAAGTTGATCCGCCGGTTCGTCACTGACAACCATACCCGGCTGCACGACATCGAAATTCGCGACGAGGACGGCGTCGAGTACATCTACGGAGCTCGCAACGCCAATGCCGAGGGCATCAAGTTCCAGGCCGAGTCGGGCGACGTGGTGCTGCGGCTGCCATTCCCCAAGGAATCAGGTCTCGACCCCAAGGCTCCGTTCAATCCCACAGCCATCACCGTGGCCAAGAACGGCGACATCTTCCTGTCGGACGGCTATGCGAGCAACGTGATCTTCAAGTTCGACAAGACTGGCAAGTACCTCTCGCACTTCGGCGTGAAGGGGAACGAGCTCAAGCAGTTCAACACCGCCCATGGGATGACCCTCGATACTCGCTATGAGCCGAATCGCCTGTTGATCTGCGACCGCAACCATCAGCCCAAGGGGCGACTGGTTCACTATGACCTCGACGGGAACTTCATCGAAGAAGTCATCACCGGCCTCGGCATGCCGACCTCAGCTGCGGTGCAGGGTGACTACGTGTCGGTGCCTGACCTGCATGGCCGCGTGGTGATTCTCGACAAGTCGAACACCATCATGGCAGTGCTGGGGCACAACCCGAATCCTGAAAAGGGGCGGGCGTATAACATCCCGCAGGACCAGTGGGTCGAAGGCATCTTCAGCGGCACCCACGGATCCTACTGGGACAAGGACGGCAACCTGTACGTTCAGGACTGGAACGTCTCCGGCCGACTCATGAAACTCGTCCGCGTGAAGTAACCAGCGAGCAGCAGGCGTGAGTCTGTCGTGAACCCGCGTTGACTGTTTACCAACATTGTCCAACTCCAATCGCCTCCTCTCGCCTCACAAGCCGGAGAGGGCGATTGTCATTTGGGTCCCCTTTGGCATTTACTCACTGCGGCCCTCGGCGGTGAATCTTTTCCCCACAAGTGGTCACGACGACTGGCATCTACAGAATCGTGAACTGCGTCAGTAAATCACTGACCACGGGCGGGTGAGGTGAAATCAAGAGCTCACCTGCTCCGATTCCAGTCAGGCCGCCGAGCAGCCGGGCCTGCGACTCGACCATGCGGAAGACTCGCTCCTTGCCGGGCGGGAACTGTGTCTTGTAGGCCCGCACCGACTCCAGCTTGGCCTCCAGCGTGTCACTGATGTCGATCACGAAACTCCCGGGTGTCTCGTGTGTCGCCGACGCCCAGCCCAGCGGGTACCAGATCAGCTTCTGAATCGTATGGACCGGCAGCCCGTCGAACTCGGTATCCCACTTTGACAGTCGCGAATAGAACACAGCTGCGTCGGTGATCTGCATCGCCTGCCAGTGATCGGGTGAGGCCATCGGTGTCTTGCCATAGATCCCGAGGACCACTTTCGGTCGGTACTTCCGGAAGACCTTGGCCAGCTTGACTCGAGCTTCATAGCAATCGAACAGTCGACGATTTGGGAGATCGAGCGTCAGTCGAGTCTGCACGCCGAGAATCTCCGCAGCTGCTTGGGCCTCTGCGAGCCGGACCTCGGGACCCGGACTCCCAGGTGTTGGTTCCCCGTCGGTCAGGTCGACAATTCCGACCCGGTGCCCCTGCTTGACCAGCTTGGCCAGAGTTCCTCCGATGGCGATCTCGACATCATCGGGGTGAGCTCCAACAGCAATCAGGTCGAGTGATTCAACAGGGGGGGAACTATTCATGGAGGTGAGACTTGTGGAATGGAACAGGGAGAGCTGGTGGTGGAAATGAATCAGGTGAAAGAAAAACGAATAGCCACTCTTCTTCACCAATCAGAAGCAAAGAGTGACTCGACATTGCTGTGCAAATACTCCCGCCGTGCAAAGTCCGGATGAGTGTCGATCAGCGAAGATTCGTGTTCGTTCCCCTCTGGAATTCGTCACTATGCCGTCCCTTCAGGGTTCAGGTACTTCTTGATCACTTTGACCAGACGGTTTGGGTGAGTCAGATACGGGTAGTGACCAGCCAGTGGCATCCATTCCGTCTGACACCCGGGGAGGTCAGCTGCGAACTCCTCGCTGAGTTTGGCCAGCGATTCGCCCTCGCCCTCGGTGCGGATGACCATGACCGGCTGACGGATCTCCGGAATGAGATCGCACCAATCGCATTCCGTAGCGGCCAGCAACCGCCATGCGACCTGTCGCACGGGAGTCGCTCCGAGACTATCGAGCAGGAAGTGATAACGCGTCGGATCAAACGGCGGGAAGTACCCCTGATGGTTCTGCTGCTGCACCTTCGGCCAACCGGGCAGGCTCGACATTGGGCGGGTGAGCCAGCGTCCGATCTTATACATCAGCCGTTCTCGCTTGAGGGTCGGCTCGCGCAGCACCGGCCCCTGCAGCATCAGATGACTGATCCGATCGGGCGACCGCTTCAGAATCGTCAGTGCCACATGACAACCGTACCCAGCTGCATACAGATCGAAACGTGAGTGACCCAGCGAGTCAGCCAGTCGGCATAAAGCCTCAGCTGTCTGTTCCAGTGGTGAGGTCGGCGTCTTGGTCCAGACCGGCACGTCGATCATGACACAGGTGTATTCGTCCTTGAGAAGGTAAGCCGTCAGCGCGAACAACTTCGCGTTGCCA
>QWOR01000136.1 GCA_003669575.1 Planctomycetota bacterium
AACGTCGCCGTAAACCCGGCTGAAACTCACTCGGCTCTTAGGGGATCTCCTCAAGCCTTCCGCAGCCCTCAGCCGATCCCATTTCCAGGCTCACCCGGAGCCAAACCGCTGAATCCCTCAATACCCCGCGCCGCCATTTTCCCCCGTGAAGCGCCACCATTTTCAACCGGGCTTAACATCAAGAACCACGGCTCAAATGCCGCCGATACGCTGCTGGACCGGATCCGGGATTCGCTCAACCGGCAGGGGACACTGGAGGTGCTCCGGCAGGGCGTTGAGCTGCTGGGGCTGAAGGGGAAATTGCCCCTGTCCCAGTTCAAGCCCGCCCTGGCAATCAATCCCGACATCATGGAGCGATACGCTGCGAACCGGCTGCGAGTGGTGCGGCAGGTGCATTACTCGCTGCACAACGAGAACAGTATCGATCTGGTGCTGTTCCTGAACGGTCTGGCGGTCGCGACGGTGGAGCTGAAGACCGACTTCACGCAGAGCATCGGCGACGCAATTGACCAGTATCGTCTCTCGCGAAATCCCAAACCCAAGGGGCAGGCCGCCGAGCCGTTGCTGTCGTTCCCACAAGGGGCACTGGTGCATTTCGCCGTCAGCAACCGTGAAGTTCATATGGTGACGAAGCTGGAAGGGCCGGACACGAAGTTCCTGCCGTTCAACCTGGGAGACAATGGCGCGAAGGGGAACCCACTGAACCCCGGCGGGCACGCCACAGCGTACCTGTGGGAACAGGTCTGGGAGCGGAATAGCTGGCTGGAGATCCTGGGCCGGTATCTGGTGGCCGAGAAGGACAACAAGAAGCAGCTGAAGCGGTATCTGTTTCCGCGATATCACCAGCTCGATGCAACGCGGAAGCTGCAAGCGGCTGTGCTGGCAGACGGACCGGGTGGCAAATATCTGATCCAGCACTCAGCGGGTTCAGGGAAAACGAACTCGATTGCGTGGTCGGCACACTTTCTGGCTGATCTGCACGATGCCGAGAACCGCAAGCTGTTCGACTCGGTCCTGGTGGTTTCCGACCGCAATGTGATCGATACGCAGTTGCAGGAGGCGCTGTCCGCCTTTGAGAGAACAGCTGGAGTCGTGAAGACGATCACCGGCGACGGCAGCAGCAAGAGCGGCGAACTGGCAGCAGCGCTGTCGGGTGACAAGAAGATCGTGGCCTGCACCATTCAGACCTTCCCGTTCGCCCTGAAGGCGGTCCGGGAGCTAGCAGCGACGCAGGGGAAACGGTTTGCGGTGATTGCCGATGAAGCCCACAGCTCGCAGACCGGGGAGGCCGCCTCGAAGCTGAAGGCTCTGCTGTCGCCGGAGGAACTGCAGGAGCTGAACGATGGGGGCGAAGTCAGCATGGATGACGTGCTGGCCGCCCAGATGACCGCACGGGCGGACGATGCGGGGATCACGTTCGTGGCGTTCACGGCGACTCCAAAGACGAAGACGATGGAGCTGTTCGGGACTCGACCCGACCCCACGAGGAAGCCCGCCAAGGACAATATCCCCACTCCGTTCCATGTCTACTCGATGCGGCAGGCGATCGAGGAGGGGTTCATTCTGGATGTGCTCCGGAATTACACGACGTACAAGCTGGCCTTCAAGCTGGCACACAACGGCAAGGAGCTGGATGATTCAGAGGTGGAACGCAGTGCCGCCACGAAGGCGATCATGGGCTGGGTGCGATTGCACCCGTACAACATCGCCCAGAAGGTCCAGATCGTGGTCGAGCACTTCCGCCAGCATGTGGCCCCCCTGCTGAACGGGAAGGCCAAGGCCATGGTGGTGGTGGCCAGCCGAATCGAGGCAGTCCGCTGGAAACTGGCGATTGACAAATACATCCAGGAGCGAGGCTACGCGCTGCAGACGCTGGCGGCATTCTCGGGTGAAGTGAAAGACGCTGAATCCGGCCCCGAGCCGTTCACCGAATCTGGCCAGGCGATCAACCCGAAGTTGAAGGGGCGGGACATCCGGGAAGCCTTTGACACTGAAGAATTCCAGATCCTGCTGGTCGCGAACAAATTCCAGACCGGCTTCGATCAGCCATTGCTGTGCGGGATGTACGTCGACAAGCGGCTGGCGGGGATTCAGGCGGTACAAACGCTGTCGCGTCTGAATCGGTCTCACCCCGGGAAGGATACCACCTATGTGTTGGACTTTGTGAATGACACGGCGGAAGTGCTGGCGGCCTTCAAGACGTATCACACGACGGCAGAGCTGGAGGACGTGACCGACCCGAATGTGGTTCTCAATCTGCGGGCCAAGCTGGACGCTGCCGGGCACTATGAAGATTTCGAGGTAGAACGCGTCGTCGCCGTGGAGCTGAAGCCGAACGCCAAGCAGAGCGAGCTTGTGGCCGCCGTTGAACCGATCGTGGACCGGCTGCACAGGCAGTACAAGGCCGCACAGCAAGCCCTGAAGACCGCCAGGGAGAACAAGAGCAAAACGGCTATCGAAGCCGCGCAGAACGAAATCAACGCGTTGCTGCTCTTTCAGTCCGACATGGGAGCATTTCAGCGGCTGTACACCTACCTTTCGCAGATTTTCGACTACTGCAATACGGACATCGAAAAACGGTCGATCTTCTTCAAGCAAGTCCTGCGATTGCTCGAATTAGGTCGTGAGAGAGAGGGGATCGATCTGTCAAAAGTCGTACTGACTCGTCACAAGCTGGAGCCTCTAGGCAAGCAGCCGATGCCCCTTGGAGAGGGTGAGAAGCTGAAACCGATCACCGAAGTTGGTGGTGGCAGCGTGCAGGAGAAAGAGAAGGCCCGGCTTGGGGAAATCATCGAAAAGCTGAACACTCTGTTCGGCAGCGAAACGACCGACGGTGATCAGTTGTCGTGGGTGGATTGCGTCGCCGTGAAGCTACAGGAGTCAGCCACACTGACCCAGCAGGCCAGTAACAATACCAAAGAGCAGTTCGCGAGCTCCCCCGATCTAGACGATGGGCTGATGAGCGCGATTATCAGTGCTCTGGATGCCCATAACTCGTTGAGCAAGCAGGCTCTGAATTCGGAGAGCATCCGCAATGGCCTTAAGTCGATCCTGCTGGGGCCAGCACGTCTCTACGAAACTCTCCGTGCTCAGGCCGTCAGCTAACGAACCGTCACGTGACGACCTCGGGTATGTTCGCTCAGTTAGGCTTCTCAGCCGATATGGCACGGGTGTACGCAGAAAGTTTGAAAAACTGGAGTTCTTTCACCACGCATCTCGTCCTCGACTATGCTTGCGGAGTCTTTTGACGACGTAGCATACGCCACCACGCTTCGCGCACTCTCATGCCGGTTACAGTCCTCTCCACTTCCACTAATTGTCCCGCAATACTTGAGACTTCGCTATCGGTGAATACTCTCACTCACGCGGTATTCGCATCGCAGCCACTCCAGCGCTCCGTCGAGTGCCGACTTGCTGGTCGCCACGTAGTGTTGTTCGGCGATCGAGCTCGGGGCGTGGCCGAGGAAGAGTTGGTCGAGGCCGCGGGATTGTGGATTCGTATTGATCAACGTCGCTGAGGTCTTTCTCAGCAGCTTGAACGGCTTCTTCAGCGATAGCCGTTCACACTCGCGGAGGTAGAACGGCTTGATCGAGTCGATTTTGTTCAGCGAGCCATTCTGATTGAGAACATATTGCATCAGGCGGGCCCCCCTCGGGGTCAGCAATACAATCTCTGTACCACTGCGAAGTTCCCGTAGCAGCTGGAGCGTCTCCGGCCAGAGTTTGTAGGACACCACCGGGACACCCTCATGGCTGGAGGTTTTGCTCCGTTTGCGGGTGATGCGACCTTCCTCCCAATCCACATCCCCGTCCAGCAAATCGGAGATATCCTTCTGGGTCATTCCGCAGTTGAGGCCCAGCAGGATGCACAGCCGAAGTAAGCTGTTGGTGCCACTCAACAATGCCCACACTTCATCGTTGGTCATCGTTTCTGGGGTGACGATCCGGCGGGTGAACTGCAACTCGCGAGAGTCAATGTTCTTGGGAAGACTCTCGATGACGTCTTGTCCCCAGAGCCAGCGAATGAAGGTCTTCAGTGACACCATCCGACCTTTCGCGTATGTCGACGAACATGTGTTGCTGCCCACCAAGTCGAGTAAGTGGGAATGATATCGCGACAGGGTCTGCCCGGAGATCGAGGATGCGTCCATCGCAGCGCCCGCCCAATCACGAAAGTAGAAGAGCGTCCCTCTGATTGATGCGAAACGACTGGCAGACAATTCGCCGGCGTTCACTCGCTGCTGCTCTTTGGCCAGAAAGGCTTGAACCCAGCCACCCAGCGAGCGAGTGTCATCCGACGCGATGACTTTCGATTGATTCGCCAGCCGGTCTTGCCATTCGATCTCAGCCTTCTGAAAAGGATCTACTCGGTTAATCGAGTAAGCCGACGCTTCTTTCGGTGTCGTCGTGGGGATGAAGGAACGCTTCATCATCGCCTCGCGAAACGCATCCAGGCTTTCCCCTTGGCGGGCCAGGGCGATGTCCGCAATCTTCTGGAGTTCTTCGGGGGCCGGCCGCAAACGGCTCCACAAGCGATCATGATGAGTCACGGGAAGCTGCCTCGCCTTCTCCCGCCGAGCCCTCAACTCTGCCAGCTTCTCGCGAGCGATCACAGCCTCTTCACTCGCTCCATGCTGTACTGACCACGCCAGCACGAGTTCCCACTCCCGGATCACCTCGTCGTAATCGGCGTCATAGGCTCTCGGAACCGGGATCAGCTCTGCATCGATCTGCACTTTCAGTTTCTTCCAGGACTCCAAAGCCGTCCGATAGCTCTCAATATCTGACTTGCTACGACCGGCTCCCAGATAATGGGCCTTACCCCGGTAGAACTTCTTCCACCGCCCCGACCGACCGTCAGTCCCCCGCTGAAACGTCAGCTCATATTTCCTCGGCATAGCACGAATTCCTTCCCCTGAGATGATACGATTCGAGATACAAATCGTACGCACGACCGGTCGAAATTCGTATCACGGAACTCGTGAAACGCAGGAAATATCGATATTATTCTTAATCCTCCGCGTCAGCGAGGGCGAGCCACGCTGGACTTCTTTAGCTCTCAGTTTCAAATCCACCACCGACTAGTCAGTGCCCCCCATGTCCGGCAACGTCCAAGTCACATCCATTGAGGCCGTCAAGGACTTTGCTCCGACGCTCGCCTTTTTGCAGGAGGAACTCAAAGGAGTTCTCTCCTCCCTGCAGATCGAAATGCAGCGGGCCCTCAGTTGGATCGAACAGGACCGCCCCCGCTACTGGCAGACCCAGCTGAAGCGGGCCTTCGACAAAGTCGCCGAAACGCGGACGGCGCTCACCACCTGCCAGATGCGCACAGTCGCCGGGCGGCACCCCAGTTGTATCGAGGAAAAGGTCGCTCACTCCAACGCCAAACGAAGATTGGAGTTTTGCCAGGACCAGATCGATGTCGTCAAGAGATGGGCCGTGAAGATCCAACACGAAGCTGACGAATTGCGTGGCCGGATGGCGGGGGTTCAGCGGCTGGCCGAATCGGACATCGCCAAGTCCCTCGCACTCCTGGGAAATATCGTTGAGAGCCTGGAACGATATGCGGGCATCTATCAGGGCCCCATCAGTGAGACAGAAGCACCAGATATTCCCAGCGAAGCGGGGGCGATAGAGCCTCCGGCGGAATGAGTGATTTTGGCGGAGCAAGTCACTCTTGTCGCTTGAGCATTCAATAGCACAGGCCTTCCTGCAGCCCGAAGCGTCAGCGAGGAAGTACTCAGAGTGACGACTAGACTCATCCTCGCTAACGCTTCGGGCGACGAAGAGGATGTGATGGACCTGACGTTCCCGACCACCGCACTCGGTTATCTGCGCGAGTCGTGATTCCGGTTCCGACCGACTTGCTCCCAGATGTCGAATGCTTTCCAATACCAACGAATCGATTTCTGCCGATCTGTTCCTTCCTACGCGAAGAGCCTCTTGCATGATGAAAAAACCATTCAGCCGCCGCTCATTCCTTCAGACCACAGCTGCGGGTGCAGCAGCAGCCTTTGCTGCTCCGGCGATTGTCTCGGCCGAGACCCTGAAGTCCGAGCTGCATGTGGCCAGCGTCGGTGCCGATGGTATGGCCTGGGCCGACCTGTCGAGCGTCGGTTCGCACCCCAAGGTGAAGATGGTGGGTTTCTGCGACATCGACTCGGCCCGATTTGAGAAGGTCGACCAGAAGTTTCCTGGTGTGCCGCACTTCGCCGACTACCGCGAAATGATCGATCAGCTGGGCGACAAGGTCGATGCCGTCATCGTCTCGATCCCCGACCACATGCACGCCCCCGCTGCGATGTACGCGATGAATCGCGGCAAGCACATTTATTGCCAGAAGCCACTGACGCACACCGTCTGGGAATCTCGCCAGATGCGGCTGCTGGCCGAGAAGAAGCAGCTGATCACGCAGATGGGCAACCAGATTCATTCGAACAAGGAATACCGACTCGGAACACGGATCATCAAAGACGGTGCCATCGGCAAGATCAAGGAAGTCCACTCCTGGGTTGGCGTGAAGGGCCAGCAGTACTACCAAGGGACGGCCCGTCCCCCAGAGGCTCCCGTTCCCCCTACGGTCAATTGGGACCTCTGGCTCGGCTGTGCTCCAGTCCGCCCTTTTGCAGTTGATGTCTATCACCCGTTCAAGTGGCGTGACTGGCAGGACTTCGGCTCAGGGGCACTGGGCGACTTCGCCTGCCACATTCTCGACCCGGTCTTCACCGCTCTGGAGATCTCCGCACCGTTGACGATCACTGCGGAACACGAGGGCTTCAATCCCGAAATGTGGCCCGGCCCCGAGACGGTGAAGTACGTCTTCCCCGGCACCAAGTACACAGCGGGCAAGACGATCAACGTGACCTGGTACGACGGCGGACGAAAGCCACCACGTGAACTGGCTCAGATGCCCGATGGCAAGGAGCTGCCCGCAGCTGGCTCGCTCTTCATCGGGGAAGGCGGCACGATGATTATGCCACACGTGAGCATGCCGCTGCTCTT
>QWOR01000078.1 GCA_003669575.1 Planctomycetota bacterium
AACTCCGCACAGGCCAGCATCATTTCTCGGTGCTGATCGACCCAGCGGGGGCAGACGGCGACGATCTGCGGTCGCTCCTTCTCCAGCATCTCGCGATAGTCGGCGTAGCCTTTTGCTGCGCCGGTTCGCGGAATCGCCTTATCTCGTCCCTGAGGATCGGAATCGGCGACGGCGACGACTTCGCAATCGTCAAAGTCCTTCCACACCGCATCGAGGCCGTGCCCATAATCACCTCGCCCCGTGCTGCCGATGATCGCGACTTTATACTTTGCCATGAAACTCTCCGAGGTCAGGGATTGAGGTCGAAGTCTCAGTCATCCATTGTTAAGAGCCGCAATCAATCGCAGGAAGGACACCTGCTGCGGTAACGAGTGAATTCGAGCCGTGAAAGTGGTGAGAGTTTTCTGGACTTCACTGCCCAACGTGAGGGACAGTTGCCCCACCAGAGTCAGTGTCGTGGACCGTGTTGTCGAGCAGGCTGGAACTCAACGCCCCCGTCGGAACCGGTTCATTGACATCACTAGACCCCAGCGGATTCCACAGAGGGTCTACGTTTGTCTGTGTCATCGCGAGGCTGCGGACGGATCGTCTTTTTCGGGGGATGAACCAGATGACGACACCCAACCCGAACAGTCCCGCCACGAATATCCCTCCAATCTGCAGGGGGCCGAGTCCCTCTGCTGGGCGTATTCTGGGAGCCGGGACCATGCGCACTCGCCCCATCAGCAGCGGCGTGCCCCGCGTCGAATCATAGGCAGTGTATGCCGAGATCTTGAGAAAGTACCCCACGAACTCGACATCGGCCACCACCTCGCTTCCGACCGGCAACTGGGGTGGCTTCTCCAGGAAGACGATCGTGTAGGGCAATGACCGCGACTCGTCGGTCCAGCCCATCGCCTCGTAAACCTTGGTCGCGCCCAGCGGGTTCTGTTTCGGATCTGTGTCCCATTCGAGAACCCGTCGAACGTGAAGTTTCAGGCGAAACGGACGACCTCGATGCTTTTTCGGCTCCTCCCAGATCTGGGTCAGAACCGGGTCCCGTCGGGCTCGCTGCTCCAGGTCCGCGAAGGATTGCGAACGACTCCAGCCCAGCAGATCCCAGTAGGCGAACATCTCGCGGGAACGCAACTTCGTCATGTCCGTGATCAGCTCTTCCCGAGCGATGAACTCGGCCATCACAGCAGGATCGAGGTCATTGGGACCGGGAACCACAGTCTCGTGAGGTGCAGGAGGCCGGGGCGTGCCTGGTTTCTCGCCCGGCGCTGCCCCGTCGACTGGCGTGGAAGCCACTTCCCCTTCATCAGCTGCCAGCCAGTTCCAACGAGCGGGCTGACGCATGGTGTCGAACAGCACCCATAACACTGCCAGCCCGATCAGCATGGAAAATCCACGCGTGGCGGGAATCGAAGTCCCGAAGGGTCGTACTGTTCTGCGACGCATGAGCAACCCTTTCCACTGTCTCAGGGGCTGGCGGGTTCAGTGGCGCTGGCCGGATCCAGCAATTCGACAAAGCCGATCTGTCGCATCTGGGTTCCATCGGGCAGCGTCTGCCGCGCGCAGACATCGACAACCTTCATCAGTTCCTGATAGTGCAATCGTCGATCCGCATGCACCTGGATTCGATCGAAAGGCACAGCCTGGATCGTGAATAGCCCTTTCAGATGAGCATTCAACTGTTGAACCGCAGGTTCGTTCAGTCGCCCCGAGACCACCTCCTGCTGTCCGACGGTGATGGAGGTAACCTGGCCGGTACCGTCGACTTTGACGAAGAGGTCGAGTGTTTCCACGAATGATGGAGCAGCGACGCCTTCCGTTGGTGTCGTCGTCACAGCCATCGGAGCGGCGACCATCTGGCCCGGCGGCGGCATACGCAACTGGAAATGCCCCTCGATCGGAGCCGGGCGGAATGTCATGATGAAAAATGCGAGCAACTGAAACGCCATATCGAGCATGGCGGCCAGATTGATCTGCACCTCCCCGGGAGGCTTGCGACGCCGGCGACGACGACTCATCAGGGACCTCCCTTCGTCATGGCACTCAGGGCGATCTGGCGGTAGCCCTCTGTCTGGCACAGTCGAATCACCTTCAGCACGGTGGCGAAGTCGACTGTCTTATCGGCCCGGATGATGACCGGGACCGGAAGTTCCCCATCAGTGATTGGCGTTCCGAGAGCCTTCAGCTGGAGCTTCAGCATCTTGGCTTCATGCGGCACAAAGTCCTGGATGTCGACAGGGCGACCGAACGACTGCACACCGCCCTGGGCATCCAGATTCAACATCAATGGCTCTAGCTTGCCGTTGTACTCCAGTGGCCGAGCGGACCCGAGCACGGGCAGCTGCAGTGACAGATCCATCGATGCGCCTTTGAAGTTGATCACGAGCATAAAGAACGTGATCAACTGAAAGACCATGTCGAGAATCGGCGTCAGGTTGGGCTCTACGCCTTCACTGGTTTGCGCGGTCATGCACTCGCTCCGAAATGGTGAGAGGCATCAGCCCTGCGGGGCTTGAGGAGGTGCAGCGGCCTTGCCAGCTCTGGCGGTCGAATGCACACGCAGCAGGAACTCATCGGCCAGCGTGATGGCCTGCAGGCTCAGCGTCGCGACCCGGTTCTTGAAGACGGCAAAGAGAAAGATCGCAGGGACCGACAACGCCACCCCTTCGAACGTAATCAGCAGAGCTTCCGAGATTCCGCCAGCAACTTCGCTCGCCTTGAGCTGGGCTCCGTCTTTGGCGATGACGCTGAAGCTCGAAATCATTCCCTTCAGCGTGCCCAGCAGTCCAACCAGCGGACCCAGCGACCCGATGACCGCCAGCATGCTGATCCGCTTTTCCATGTCGACAGTGATCACCTCGCCCATGCGATCGACCGAATCGCGAGCCTCGGCCAGTCCGCTCGACAGCGAAGAAAGCCCCGATGCCACCAGCTGTCCGAGTTCACACTGACTCTCTTTGGCGGCTCTCAGAATGCCTGGATAGTCACGGGCAGCGAGCAGGCCATCCATCTCCTCGGTCAACTCCGGCGGCATCACGACATCAGAACGCAGGTCCTGAAAGAGTCGGACCACCTGAGCCACGAAGTAAAACGACATCAGCAACAGCACACCGCCGATCCACCCCGACGTGTGAACCAGCCACATGAGCGTCGACGACTTCGGCGGCTCGGCGGTTTCCCCTGCTCCGGGGACCGGTGCTGCAGCTGCGGGAGCAGCAGCTGGTGCGGCAGGTGCCGCTTCAGCGGGAGCAGCCGGAGCTTCTGCCGGGGATGCCTCATCCTGGGCATGTGCCATCTTCGGCAGGCCCACCCACAAACAAACCACCGCGATCACGAGGATCCCACTGCACAGGGTAGCTGCGAACCGTCGCGCAGAGTCGAACATTCAGGCGCTCCCGAAACTCCGTGACTTCCTGGCTCCCAACAGAGGACTGCCAGAAGCCTGAGTGTGAATTCTTCGCGATCGTAACAAATCCCCCTAGTCAAAACACCCCGGCTGAAGTGATGAGAGACATAGAGTTGCGGTCGGGAGAGGCTGTCCAGGAGAGACTTTCACACTCGATATTGACTTCGCTCCAACTATTTTATTCCTGCCGTGGAATCACCCAACACGACGGGTGTTGCTCCAAACCGATATGTGGGTAGTAAGTCACTGCCTGGGGAGCAGAGATCAGAATCAGCATTGTCCGTGGGCCAGCTGCCTGATGGGTTTCCTGAATCAGCCGACGACCGATTCCCTGCCGCTGGTAGGATTCGTCGACCGCCAGATCGGAGAGGTAGGTACAAAACTGAAAGTCGGTCAGAGCCCGCGAGACGCCCACCAGTTGGCCGTTATGCCGAGCAGTCACGATCAGATCGGCCTGACGCAGCATCCCGTCGATACGAGGCCGATCATCAACCGGCCTGCGTTCCCCGAGCGAGGTTTTCTGGAGTACGTCGATGAACTCGTCCGCTGAGAGATCGGGTTCGATGGCGTAGGCGATATTGGACATGAGGGAGCCTCCAAGTCAGCTCATAGCGAGCAGCAGACGCCAGTCTGTCGTGAATGTACGAACGGCCACTGTGGATCGGCATAGCGAGAATCAACACCTCGCCGAAGCCAGCCCCGTCCTGGCAATTTCCCGCCAGCCAGCAACATCGGGCTGACGCCCAACGCTCGCCTTCAGGTCTTCGGTTTGGTCCAGTTCCAGACGTGCCTGTCGTTGTTCACGCTGTAGACATCGACGATCCCACCGGGACGGCAACGGATCTCATTGAAGCAGCAATTCGACTGGTGCAGGAACTTCGCCCGCTCCAGCGTCAGTCCCAGACAGTTCGCGACCAGCACGCGGTTCACGACGTTGTGCGTGACAACCACGATAGATTGTCCTGGATGACTGGCCACCAGCGATTCAAACGCCGGTTTCGCCCTCGCCAGAACGTCCAGATAGCACTCACCGCCCAGATAGGGCACCGCGGCGGGGTTGTCGAAAAAGGCTTTAAACTCGACCGGAAAGCGGGTCTGGATCTCGGCCCATGACATCCCCTCCCACTGGCCGACACTGATCTCCTGCATCCCTTCAACGGCTCGCGGTGTCAGGCGGTGTGGAGCAGCTACGATCTCCGATGTCTGCCTCGCACGCCGCATGATGCTCGAGTAAACCGCGTCGACCTTCACATGACTGAGTGCCTCGCTCAACGCGGTCGCCTGTTCAACACCGATCGGAGCGAGCGGGCTGTCGATCTGGTTTCCCTGTAATCGAATTGGGACTTCAAGGTTCAGCGGAGTGGCCCCATGCCGAGCCAGGTAAACCACGGTTTCGTCAGACATCGAGATTTCTCTTGTAGGCGACTTAGCGATTGCAGCTGATAAGTCGGTTTCCGTGGCGGACAAACAAGATTGTCTGTCCCACTATTCAAATAGCGGTCCACTTCCAGCCAGCTCTACATCGGGACGCTGTCCGGTGCGGAGTGACTTCGCGGCGGTGGGTCGGGGACCAGAACCTGAATCTCGTCGTCCTGCACGCGCACGGAGAAGCAGTCGGCCTTGAGTTTTGAGTTCGGGCTGTCGAGCCACGTTCCGTCTTTGATGCTGAAACGCCAGCAGTGCCATGGACACGAGACCGCCCCGTCCTCAATCGCCCCAGCTCCGAGTGACGCTCCCATGTGCGGACAGGTATCGCTAATGGCGTAGTACTCTCCCCCCGACAGAAACACTGCCACCATCCGGCCATTGACGGAATAGGACCGGCCTTCCCCCTCGGGAATTTCGCCCACATCGGCCACCGATTTGTATTCAGACATCGCTACTGGGTTCCACGGAGATCGTTTCGGGCGGGATCAATATGATCCCCTCCATCAGGACAAGAAACTGACAGGGGAATCATAGACCGCTGCAGCGAGAGTGTCGCGGTCGTGGGGGCAGACCATCCAGATTCAGTCCACACTCGTCGTATTTCGTCAGGCTCATATTGATTCACTGCCCCAGCACGGGCATGATGCTTCGAAGTGGACTTCTGTTCGACAGCGAGAGTGGTGGACACATGATGGCGATACGCTCATTGGTATTTCTGGCAGTGTACGTGTTGTTACCCCAGCTGGTTCTGGCCCAGGAATTCTATGAACTGGCCGTTGATGGCCGCCCTGACCTGGCCTCTCAAGCCCAGCTGGAAGGTGCCCGTCTGACGATTCAGGACTCGACGGGGTCGACCTTTGTTTACGACCGCCACCCCGCATTCGACACAACGGATGGAGAGTTACTCGGTTTCCGCTCGCTGACCGCCGGAGCATCCATCCGCTGGCCAGTCGCCGGAGCTGGTCGCATGTGGATCAGCGATTTCAACGGAGCGATGTGGAAGAAAAGCCTGCAGTCGGTAAAGCGGGTGGGTGGCGCAGTAGCCATTCCTGGGACACCAGCGGTCTTCGGGCCGGGCGGTATCGCCTGCCTGCCAGGAGTCGGAGGAAATGCCTGGGCGGCACATGTAGGGAGTGATGGGAAGCTCCGCTGCTTCCAGGGAGCAGCCGGGACCTGGAAACACCGGACGATTCCGCTGACGACACCCCTCGTTCCGGGTGCTCCGCTCGCCATGTTTCCCTCCAGCGGAGCGTGGCCAGGCATCCTCACGATTGCCCCGTCGGGCCGACTGCTCTCCATTCTCGATGGATCGAGCGTGCAGATAGTCTCGACCTCGGTGAACTTTCCACCGGGGGCCTATGTGAAGTACCAACGCATCGGACCGCATGGACACGCCTTTGCCATCGATACACAGGGGCGACTCTGGGATATCGACATGGAAACTCATATTGGTGTCATGGTGGAGCCAGCTGT
Source organism: Planctomycetota bacterium (assembly GCA_003669575.1). GTDB lineage: Bacteria > Planctomycetota > Planctomycetia > Planctomycetales > Planctomycetaceae > TH-plancto1. The sequence goes on from QWOR01000078.1 coordinate 6,302, forward strand.
CGGTGCCTTTCCACCGGGGGCCCCTTTGGCCGTGTTGATGGATGGGCCAGTCCCGGTGGTCGTGGCTGTGAATAATGCCAGCGTGCTGCTGGCCTATGGTCGCTTGCCTGGAGGCTGGTCGCCCACGACTGTTGGCGCCGGTTATACCCCCGGAACGCACGTCGCAGCTGCGAATCTCACCACGATTGGTCCTCCGCAGGCTTATATCACCGCCGTCAATTGGGCTGGCCAGCTGCAGCTCTGGGAGAAGTCGGGAATCAACTGGACCCTCAACGCGATACCGACCGTCGTCCTGGCTCCCGGTTCTCCTGTCGAGATCGGCCATGCAACCTTCGGTCCGCTCCTCTCGGCGATTGGTGCAGATGGAGTGTGGCACGCCTGGAACTATGTTGTCCCCGGTGGCTGGACCGACGCCGCAATCGGGCCTGGCTATTCGCTGGGAGCCCCGATGGCCATTCTGTCCAATCTGGGATCGCTGTTCACGGTCGACACGATGGGACGCATGATGGTGGCGTGGTTCGATGCGACAGGCTGGCACGTGTCGTACGCGCTGCCTTCGATCGATTTCACACCCCAGCTAGTCAGCCGCCGGATCATCCCCAATCCGGAGTTGCCGCCAGCACGGGTGGCCTTGATGAACTCGTCGGAAGATGACCTCATCGTTCAGATCGTGGACCAGTTCCAGCCGCG
>QWOR01000098.1 GCA_003669575.1 Planctomycetota bacterium
AATCCACTGTTCCAGCGTCTCTGGCAGGTTGTCACCAATCTTTTGCTCGATATCACCTGCCGTCAGCGGGTCAGCGGCCCCGACCAGGTGATACAGCGGCATGCGGGCTTTGGGCTCACGCAAGGTATACTTGTCGAGATACTCGCCCTTGAATTGATCGTCGAGGTATTCCGAGAGATCATCATTCATGAACTTCGACGACAGGGCATCGTAGCTGCTGATATTATTCGCTCGGCCGTAGGCGTCGTGGAGGGCAGCATCGAGAGGACTCGCCGCAACCAGGCGGGCGAGTTCCGGAATCACCTCGGGCAGCTTGTGCTTGTCTGCGACCAGCTTGGCCAGATGGCCATACTCGGCGGAGAGCGTGAACATCAACTCCAGCGGGTGGCCGTAGTCGATAAACCCTTCAGTCAAACCCACAACGCGTTGTGCGTAATCGGTCATGACCGCTTCGGCCTGCTCCGGGGTCACCCCATTTGTTCCGGGCCACGCCCAGATATTGCCGATCGGAGTGCTGCCGAAGCCGACCGCGTGCTTCTTTCCACGGCTTTCAACCGTGACCTCGACGTTAATCAGCTTGGTTTCTTTAACCGTCCTCCCACCAAACTTCAGTGGGGCACGGAAGGTGACGGGGTCAAACGTGATCCCGGCATTTACGATTTTGATGTCTGTCGGCTTAGCCATGACCGTCGTGGCGTCGTTCTCAAAGGAGAAAAATTGGAAACTCTGACACGCTCGCGAGTTTAGTGAAGGATGCGATCTGACAGAAGTGAATATTGATGGAATTCTAGATCCGGGTAGGACATCGGTCCTCTTCGACTTAATTTCAGCCTCATTTTGCGTCCACAAAGACGGCCGGCAAAATCCCACCTGGCGATCAATTCGCGCCAACAACCCGGCGGAGGAGACCGTACCACACCTCATCGCATTCCGTACGATCGACATTCCTCGAGATCGATGGCAAACTCTCGGAATGACGCTGCGGATTGAACCCGGCCACTCATAGTTTGGAAAGATGGAGAGTATCGGCAGTGGTCAATTCGCCTCCCTTGTCTCTCCCCGAACTCCAACTCCTCAACCAGGAGTTACTGGCAGCTCTGCGGTCGGGAGTCAGCTTAGAGTTGGGGCTCCGGGATTCTGCCCAACATCTGTCAGGGCGGTTGTCACTCCTGGCCGAACAGTTGGCTCAGCACCTCGCCGATGGCAAGAGCCTGACGGAAGCGCTCGATTCCCTGACTCCCAAGCCTCCCGGCGTGTACCGCGTCGTGGTCGCGGCGGGGATTCGGGGCAATCAACTGGAAGCCGTTCTGGTTCGATTGAACGAGCACGCCCGAGTCATCAGTGAACTCAAGGAGTCGTTACGACGAGCGGCAGTCTACCCCATCATATTGGGTGTGATGGCCTTTCTTCTGTCCTGCTTCGCGACCTACTTCTGCGTCCCTCCCCTGCGCAGCTTTCTGAACGACATGAAGATTGAACCGACACTTCCGGTTCGCATCGTCTATGCCATGCACGACTCCCTGAATTACTGGGCCATCGGCATCCCTCTGTTATTCGGGCTGATCTGCATTGCCGGCGCAGCAGACGACTGGTTGCAGTCAGGCCACACGGGTGCACTGGGTTTCTTGCGTTACCTGCCCGGCTTCCGGCGGCTGATGCACAACGCGGAACTGTCGCGAATGGCGAGCTTGCTGGCACTGCAAACCGAATATGGCCTACCGCTTCCGGAGTCCCTTCGACGTTCTGGCGACGCGGTGAATTCTCCCCAGCTGCGAGCGTTCTGTTTCGAGGCCGCAGACCGTGTTGAGCGAGGAGAATCGTTCGGCGAATTGCTGACCCACTCCCGAGTGGTCCCCCCGTTCATGAAGTGGATGTTGTCCGTCCCCAGCAGTCAACGAGGACTGGCTTTCAGCACAGCCCAGGCGGCCGAGGTCTACCGGGAACGGACAATCCTGCAGGCGGAGTGGATTGAGCGCATGGTCCCCGTGATCATGACGCTCGGATTTGGAACGCTCGTTGTCGGACTGTTCTGCTGGGCTGTGATGGGGTCTCTTGTCACCATCTGGAATGGGACCCTCGCATGACCAGCTTTCTTTCATATCCTCCAGATGATGTGCCACCGGCGATGGCTCTACAGCAAGTGGTGTCCTCCGGACTTCCACTGGCCACCGGACTGCGGGCCTATGCCGAAGAGTGCCCCGCATCGGCGAAATCGAGTTTGCTACAGCTGGCGGAGTCGGTGGAATCTGGACAGTCGATCAGTGAGGCCATCCAGGCTCCGAACCTGCGTCTGCCGGGCTACCTGCGAGGGCTGATTGAAGGGGGAATTCGGACGGGAACCATCGGCCCCATGCTGGAGGAGTACCTGCACCAAAGGAGACTCCAGCGCCGGTTTGGACAGAAAGTCACTCTCGAATTCGCATACCCGCTGGTCGTCATCTACTTCGCGACGCTGACCTGCTTTGCAATGCTGTACTTCCTGGTGCCGATGTTCGAGAAAATCTTTTCCGACTTCGGCACCACCCTGCCCTGGATGACGGAAGTATTACTTCGTCTCTCACACCTGACGAGATTCCTGTTGGTTCCTGCCGCCATCGGCTTCATCGTCTCGGGAATCGCCCTGCTGTTGTACATGTTGGGCGGGAAGTGGTCGAAAGCACTCGTGGATCGCATTCCGTTTTTTGGAAGTTCCGCCCGCTACGCGTCCATGTCCGAGTTCTGCTCGCTGCTGGCCCCGCTGGTGGAAACATCCGTTCCCCTCCCCACGGCATTGCAGGCCGTTTCCGCCGCGATGCAGCCATCGCGACTCAAGTCGAGCACCAGGTCACTGGCTTCACGTTATGACGGATCACAAACGCTCGCCGATGCTGCCCAGGGGTTCAAGTTTCCGCATCAGATCGTGCACCTGCTCCGCTGGGAACAGCGTGGCCAGGCCTTTGGAGAAATCCTGCGATCCTGGGCCGAACTGTTTGCCCGCATGGCCTCCAGTCGGTCTTCGGTGATCTCAGCGATCATTGGTCCAGTCATGATGATCGGGATCGGCTTCTTTGTCGGGATGATCGTCATCGCGATGTTCCTCCCCCTGGTCAAGCTCCTGAACGAACTCTCCTGAAAGGAATCTGACATGGCGATTATCGTCCTGACGCTCGTGATTCCTTTGCTGGGTCTGGCGCTACTGTACTGCGACGCTGAACGACAGCAGGCACCCCTCATTCCGCTGTTTTATTCCAACTCCTTCTGGGGTCGTTGGTACACGACACTCGCTCATCCATTCGGTCTCTCGCCTGTATCGAGCGAAGACCACCGAACAGAATCCGGCATACCCCAGACCCGATCGTTCTGGGCACTCTGCGTTCGTGCCTCGGGTGCAATCGCGATTGTGATCGGACTCCTCATCGCAGCGGTCAGTTTCCTGTTAATCACAGAGATCTCCTATCCGTCACAGGCATTTGCGATCCCGCTCCTGCTGGGGATCGGCCTTGTCACCTTGCTCACCGGCTGGCAGGCACTGCGCTTGCCCCGGTCCTGGCCATCGGACCAGGAAGACCCGAACGCCCCTGAGATCATCGAACAATACTTTCCCTTGTCGCCCATGTCAGATCCGGCGGCCTGCCGGCTTCGCAGTGGGGCCTGGGTGATGGTGCTGTTCCCACTGCTCTATGTCCTTCCGATTCTCGGCGTCGTTGGAGCCTTCCTGCTGGTCATCGCGGCGATGGTTCTGAGCACCCTGCAGCAAAGCCGTCGGGCGTTCCAGTCACAGCTGTTGTGGCTGATCACGATCGCGGTCCGCAACAAGCTCCCCCTCGCGGAAGAGTTACGTAACCTGTCAGTCAACAAGGGTGTCAAGCGGAGCAAAGCGCTGCAACTCGCTGCTCAGGATCTGGAGCATGGGGATACGCTCTCCATGGCGTTGGAGCGAAATCGCCTGCTGCCCGCCTCCACACTCTCGGCGATTCGTGTCAGCGAAGGAGGATCCCACTACGAGGAAGCTCTCCGGCGTCTGGCCATTCATTCCACGGAACGCATGAAGACGTACAGCCTGTCGCGACTCAGCGAGATCTTTATTCAGGTCATCACACTTTTCAGTGCGTTGACAACGATCGTCGGATTTCTGATGTACTTCATCATTCCGAAGTTCAGAGAGATCTTCATTGGGTTCGGCGTGGAGTTGCCGAAGTCCACCCGGGTGTTAGTCCAGCTGAGTGACAACATCTATTCGGCATCCTCTGCAGTCGTCTTCTGGATCGGAATCGGAATGGCCTGGTTCTGCTGGCAGGCCCTGCGATACATCGTGGGATGGAGTTCACTCCCGTTCCCTGCCGTGATGTACTGGTTTCCGAAACGCGATGCGCCCGAGATCCTCCGCGCTGTGGCCAGTATTGCCAGTGATCAGACTTCGCTGCCGCAGCAGATGCTGCTGCTGATCGATCGCCGTGGACGCCCCGATCTGGGGGCCCGTTACCGTCGCATCTCGGAGTCTCTCAGCCGTGGCGAACCGCTGTCGCAGTCACTGTACTCCGAGGGTGTACTCACCACTCTGCAAAAGGAAGCTGTGGCAGCTGGCGAACGTGGCGGACACTTGTCGTTTGTGCTGTTTTCCCTGGCCGATGCGATTGAACAACGGGAGAACCGCCGATCCGCTTACTGGGCCGAGATGTTGAGGCCCATGGCCGTTGTGACCTGTGGTCTGATTACGGGATTCATTGTGTTCGCCATGTTTGTCCCCCTGATCAAGCTGCTCAATGAGCTCAGTGAGGTACCACTGTCATGAGCCTCCGCACCAGACGGATCTTCCGGCCCCTCTTCATGCCCCGCCAACGCCGCGGCAGCATGCTGATCGAGGCCACAGTGGCAGCTGCGCTGCTGATCACCATCATGGGTCTACTGATTCCCGTCCTCACTCGTTCTGCCGAGAAACGTCGGCAGAACGATCAGCGGGAACAGGCACTCGGAGCTGTTGCGAATCTTCTGGAACACGCCTCACTGCAGTCCCCACCCACGCACGAGGCCCTGCAACCGATCGCGGAACAGCTGATCAAACGAGCTGAGCTGACCGCCCCTGAATGGAAGATCATCGTTACCCAGGAGCAGAGCCCTGCCATGAATCGGGTCGAGGCGACGCTGTCCTGGCAGTCGCGGCCGCTGGTTCGACACTCCGCCACTCTGGTCCGCTGGTATCGGGGAGGTACACCATGAGACGAAACTTCCAGGCGGCCCCAAGACGCCGAACCACGCCCCGCCGCTGTGGGATCTCGCTCATCGAGTTGGTTGTCCTCATTTCTCTCATGGCGGTTGTTGCGGGATCCAGCTGCATTTTGATTGCGAGCATGATCCAGACGAACCGTAACCAGGGAGACACCCTGGTCCGGCGACGAGCGATGCACCTGTGGCAAACGCAGTTCCAGCAGGATGGTCGATTGGCCCAATCGGCACGAATCGACACAACCATTCCGGAAGCCCGACGGATTGAGTTCCAGCTCCCTGAAGGAGTGGCCGTGTCGTATCAAACGATCGCCGATGGACTGGAACGGCAGGTAAACGGAAAGCTCGCGGGACGCTGGGAGTGTGGACGCGGGACATGGGAGTTCTCACTGCTGGAGAAGGACCGAATCGCTCGTGCGGAATTCCATCGATTCATCACCCCGCCGAATCAGGCGAACAGGACGATGACCTTTGATTCTTCACACTCCACTCCAGGAGTTGAAACGTGTGTCGACGTTGCTCTCGCAACAGGCTTGTTCCCGCTCAACACTCGAGGGACTCCCTGATGCATTCAGTCATTTCCTCACTCTGCCATTCGACTGGCTGTACTCATCGTCGAGTTCGCAGCCTCGCGCAACATCGCGGCTGTCGACGCGGAATTGCTCTGCTCTCCACCATGGTGTGCGTTGTGATTCTGTCGGCCGTCGCTGCAAGCCTGATCCGATCGGTACTCGCTCAGACGCGGGAGGCCGATCGGCAGGCCGTACAGCTGCAGGCTGACGCACTCGCACAATCGGCCCTCGACCGAGGTTTCCAGCAACTGACAGCCAATCCCGCGTATACCGGGGAGGTCTGGACTCCAGTGGTTCCGGGAGCTCCCTCATTGAAAGCAGAAATTATCTGGTCGGGAACGCCCACTGGCGGCCAGCTGCGAGTCATCTGCGAGGTGCCAGCTGATTCCACACTTCCAGTCCGACTCGAACGGACGGCCACCATCACTCTCAAATCCTCCACTCCAGATAAAACGGAGTAATTATGCCCAGCCATCTCGTTTGCAGACGCGGAACGAATCGGAGTTCCAGAGGGTTCACGCTCATCGAACTTCTGGTTGTGATTGTGATCATTTCGGTTCTGATCGCCCTGCTGCTCCCCGCCGTGCAGCAGGCCCGTGAATCCGTGCGTCGCCACCAATGCATGAACAACCTGCGCCAGATTGGCATGGCACTCCATGGATATCACGAGACGCACCGCGTGTTCCCACCGGGTACCACGAACCCGACCGGTCCAATCGACAACACGTCCACCGGCTTCAAACATGGCTGGATGATCCACATCCTGCCCTATCTGGACGAGGAAGCTCTCTACAAGGCGATCAATCCGAACCAGGGAATTTACGAGCAGACCAACATCGACTTCTCGCTCACCGGGATGGAGGTGACATTCTGCCCCTCTTCGCCGTTGCCCTCCGGATCCAATAATGCCTATGCGGGATGCCACCATGACGTGGAGTCTCCGATCAATGCGGACGACAATGGCATGCTATACCTCAACAGCCGCGTGAAACTGGGCGAGGTGACCGATGGTCAGCACCATACCCTGCTGGTGGGAGAAATCCGGGACCATGGCATGTGGCAGGTCGGCTCCCGCATGTCATTGAGAAATACGGGCACCCCCATCGACACCATCACCAGCCCTGTCGCGATCAGAACGCCGGGTGTCAATCTTCCGAACCTGCCCCCCGATACTCGCAACGACGA
>QWOR01000362.1 GCA_003669575.1 Planctomycetota bacterium
AACGCTCACCGGTGGTGTACTGGTAGGCACCGCCCTTTTGAATGTCGTTCTCGAAGGGCTGAAACTGCTGCTTGCCGTCCTCTGACATGCTTGCTGCTCCGAACTCTCTGGGGAAAGAGATGAACTCCGTGCGTCCACCGGAGGGAGAGCCGGGGCGCGATACTACAAACTGCCTCACCGGTAGAGTCGCGTTGCTTTTTCGCCACACGATCCCACCAGAATACCCCAAAACGAGAATTGAAAAGTCCGAATCTGTGGAGTTTAACGGCACGGGCGAAAATGGATCTGCGATCTGGTCAGTGATGAGAACCGTCGCTGGTCAGGCGGATCGTATCACCCATGGATGACTGGATGACGACATGAAGGTCGTCTCGCAAGCATTCAATCTGGCTGATCTGTATGCTGTTTCGGACATGTTTGGGCGACGAGGCGTGAGCGAAATCGTCGCCAGATCCAGGAGTGAATCACCATGACGAAACGACACGGGTTACTCTGTGCGATGGCCTGCGGGGTGGTCTTCGGACTGGCGGGAATGGCCAAGGCCCAGAAGCCGACCACAAATGCCTACCTGGAATTCATTCGTTCGGCTGCCCAGCGGGATGTTGCTGCGGGTGGGGCGAAACTCGATGACCTGGCTGCAGCCAATCGGCGGCTGGCCGTGGTACGGAAGAAGCTACTGGAGTCGTGGGGCGGGTTCCCGGAAGTGCCGTGTGACCTTGCCCCGCGCAAGCTCGATGAACTTGATCGAGAAGGGTACAAGCTTGAGAAGCTGGTGATCCAGACCTTGCCCGGTGTCTGGATGACAGCTCATGTGTATGTCCCGAAGAAGGAAGGCAAACTTCCGGCGGTCCTCTGCGTGCATGGTCACTGGAAAGAGGCCAAACAATCGCCGCAGGTTCAAGCCCGCTGTATCGGGCTGGCGAAGCACGGGTTCTTTGTGCTGGCGGTTGATGCGTTTGGGGCCGGCGAACGCGGCGTCGGTGAGGCGCTCGGCGAATACCACGGCGAGATGACTGCGGGAACACTCTTCCCCATCGGCAAACCGCTCAGTGGTATACAGGTTTACGAAAACATGCGGGCGGTCGACTATCTGCAAAGCCGTCCCGAAGTCGATCCCGATAAACTCGGGATCACCGGCGCCAGTGGCGGCGGCAACCAGACGATGTACGCCGGGGCGTGGGACACGCGGTTCAAGGCTGTGGTGCCTGTCTGCTCGGTCGGGACGTATAACTCCTACCTTGGGACCGCGTGTTGCATGTGCGAAGTCGTCCCCGGGGCGGCGAGTTTTTGCTGCGAGGGCGAGATTCTCGGCCTGTGTGCTCCTCGCGGGTTGATGCTCTTCAATGCGACGCGGGATGCGAACCAGTTCTCTGTCAAAGAAGCCCGCAAGTCTCTGGCGGTGGCTCAGACTTTCTTCGACCTCAACGATGCACCAGCTGCTCTCCAACAGACCGTTTTTGACTGGCAGCACGATTACAGCCAGACGATGCGCGAGCGGATGTACGGCTGGATGACACTCAAGCTCAAGGACGAAGGAGACGGATCCCCCCTGCCCGACCCCGAGATGAAGCTGGAAGATCCCGAAACCATCCGCTGCTACCCCGGCGACTCACGCCCCGACGACTGGGTGACACTTCCGCAGTTCGCAGCTGCGGAAGGGCGAGAACTCGTCCGTAAGATTGAAAAGCTCGCCCGGGTTGATGAATGGAACTTGCAACGACCTCGAATGCTGAGAGCTCTGGAACAATCGAGCGTGTTTCGTAATAACCCGCGACCGAGCGACGGTCCGACAAACTCGGTGACTCTCACCACCACGGAAGCCCCACAGACTTCGGTCGTCTCCACTGAGAGCGAGCCGGGGGTGACTCTGACATGCCAGATGACTCCCGTGAAGCAGTCCGTAACGCAACCGGTCAACGTGGTCATCATCGCTAACCTCGATGCCGAAAACGCGGACCAGGTGAAACGCATCAGCGAGACGGCTTCACAACAAGGCTGGGCTGTGCTGATTCCCCAGCTGCGGGCGACGGGTGAGCAAGCGATCGCAAGCGACAAAATCGGCCATGCCCCGGACCACAACTCTGGCCAGTGGGGAGTGTGGGTAGATCGCCCATTGCTCGGGCAATGGGCTCATGACGTGCAACAGGTGGTGGCTGCGGCTCGTGGTACGGCAACAGGGCAAATCGCAGTCGTCGGTGTCGGTACCGCAGGCCCGGTGGTCTTGTGCGCCGCAGCTGTCGATTCTCGGATCACCCGCGTGGCGACGGTGAATTCGCTCGCCAGCTACATCAGTGATGTTCCCTATCGGGGACAGCGTTTCGGCGTGTTGGCACCGGGAATCCTGCGGGAAGTGGGGGACATCGAGCACATCGCCTCGCTGATCGCTCCGCGTCTGCTGACGGTCTCGGGAGGAGTGACGGGCGACGGAGCGGCACTGGATGAGGCGGGCCTGAAGGCAGCGTACGACTTCACTCAACAGGTCTACGGCCAGAGCCCCTCTTCCTTCACTGGTCTGTATGCCCACCCTCTCAAGATTCGTACCGGGGAATTTGATGTCGCCGAGTTCCTGAAGACCGAATGACTCGTGAGCAGGATAGTGATTGTTCCTTGTTCAGTTGCCCCCTGAAAAGATCCGACGACTAGCGCCACACAGCTCACGGAACGTACAATACGAAGGCCACCGCCTTCTGCTCGCTTAGGACTTGATGCTGCCGATGAACTTCAAAGAAGTGATCATTCTGATTCCCAGTCACAGCCTGGAGGACTTTCCGTCCGAATTGAGCGAGAAGCCCGCGTCGAGCCTGTTGAACGTCTTCGCGGTGGCGTGGCATCCGGCACTGTTGCTGGAGACGCAGGAGATCCCGGTCTGGCGGCGATACGACAGCGTACTCCCCGATCAGTCGGGCAGCCTGTTCCTGATTCCGACGGCGTGTGATGACAACGTCACGATCGAATGGTCCCAGTCCGCTCTGGCAGCGGGCTCAGCTGTGGTTCGAGGGCAGACCGAACGCAAAGAGATGCTGGCTGCGACACTGAGCCCTCTCGATTCCGTTCCTCCGATGGACGAGGATCTGGTCGCTGACTTCCTGGCCTTCGGCACGACCTGGCTGCTGTGCGAGTTGCTGACCCGGCACATGCGGAACTTCAGTTCGCCCGATGCGATGCGGATGAAAACCGAGATGCTGGCAGCTGCGCGGGCAGCTCGGGATGGAGATGTGGCTGATGCCCGTCGCCACCTGGGACATGCGTTTGATCTGCTGCTGGAATGTCGTGAGGGGTTCTACCCCGTGCAGTGTTTTCTCATGGACCTCTGTCTCGGCGGAGCGACAGCTGACCTGCCCTCGCTGGAGCGGCTGGTCGAGAGCAATATTCCTTCGAACATCCTGATGACGGCCCGTGATCTCGAAACGATCCAGCAACAGTCACCATCGACCGTCGACCGGCTTCGTGAGGCGTGGCAGGCAGAACGTACCGACATCGTCGGCGGCGACTGGCGTGAAGGGTGCACTCAGCTGAGTGGGATCAACTCAGTACTGTGGTCACTCGAACGCGGGCGTCGTGGCTATCGCGAACAGTTGTCCAAATCTCCGACGATCTGGGGGCGGCGGCGATATGGTGTCAATCTGGCGATGCCGCAGTTGCTCCAGCGATCGGGGTTTGCAGGTGGACTGCACTTCGTGATGGACGACGGACTCTATCCCGATGATGAGCAGACGCGGTTGCGCTGGGAGGGTCACGACCACTCGGTCCTCGAATCATACAGCCGTATTCCACTCGCGGGGGACAGCGCGTCGAGCTTCCTGCGGTTCCCGGTTCGCATGGCTGAGTCGATGGACCACGACCATGTGGCCGCAGTGTCATTTGCCCGCTGGCCCGACTTGCGATCACCTTGGCTCGACGACCTGCGACGGATGGCGAAGTTTGCCCCTGTGCTGGGCCGGTTTGTGACATTTGCGGAGTTCTTTCAGGTGACTGAACAGCGGGAACGCTACACCGACCTGAAGTCGACCGACTATCTCACCCCATTTCTCGTTCAAGCTGTGGCCCGCGAGGAGGCACAACCGATCAGCCGGTACCGCGAAGCAGCGATCCGCCGAAATCAGTTTGACCGGGGCGAGTTTTGCAGTGCCCTGGCGAGTCTGTTGCGGGGGACGCCGATTCTGCGGGCCGAGGCTCTGGAGGAGCGGGTGGAACAGGCGGGCCCCGACCTTCCGACCACTATCGATGACACGCTGTCGGCCGACCTCGCGAACCATGAATCGACCGCCGCCCGGCGACTGGCTCCGATTCTCGTGGGCGACCCGGGCCGCGAGGGCGTGTTGCTGATTAACACCCTCTCGTATGCCCGACGAGTCGTCGCTGACTGGCCGGTCGGGTTGCCATTGCCTCCGGTTGAGGGCAGTGTCGTCGCTGTTCAGCCCGACGCTCAACGTCCGGCCGTGGTTGTTGATATGCCGCCCAGTGGGTTCCTGTGGGCCGCTGGAGATCAACCAGCCCGGACCTCCCAACCGGCCAAGAAACGCGAGGGGGCCTGGGCCGAGGGGTTGTCGCTCGGCAATGAGTATGTCGACATCCGCTTGAGCGAAGCGACGGGTGGAATGGCGGATATCCGCACTCCGAATGTTGTCGGCAACCGTTTGAGTCAGCAACTGGCCCTGCGATTTCCCTCCCCTCGCACCGTTACCGTCGGTGAGGGTGATGAAGCGTTCGAGGAGACGACCTACTATTCAGTAACAATCTGCGACAGCCATCGCGTGATCTCCGCGGGTTCGACACTGGCCGAGATCGAAACAGTCGGACGGATTCTCGATCCACAAAACCAGACTCGCGTCCTGGCCGAGTACCGTCAACGAGTCCGGTTGTGGCGTGGTCGACCGGCGATCGAGCTGGAGATCGATGTCAATCCGCTCAAGCCGATTGAAGGCGACCCGTGGACGAATTACATCGGCATTCGCTGGGCCTGGAAGAACGAGGACGCCGCCATCACCAAGGGCGTGATGCAAGCTGCCCAACCCGTCCTCGGAGAGCGAATCGAGGCTTCCGATTACCTGGAGATCGCCGATGATTCGCAACGCATCGCTCTATTGACATCCGGTCTACCGTTTCATCGCCTGACCGGGACTCGCATGCTCGACACGCTGCTGCTCGTCGCGGGCGAGACAGCTGGTCCCCGCACGATGCGGATTGCCTTCGACCAGCAGTTCCCGATGCAGGCGGCGATTTCCTCAGTCACCCCGCCCGTCGTCATTCCCGTCGATCGCGGTCCGTCCTCGTCCGGTGCGTCGGGCTGGCTGTTCCATGTCGGGGCCAAGAACGTCATGTTGCTCAAAATCCTGCCTCTGGATGGTGAGCAGGCAGGTTCCGCAGCTGGGTATGTCTTGCGATTGATGGAGACCGAGGGGCTGGCGAAGGCGTTCAAGCTCTACGCATTCCGTCAGCCGTCGAAAGCACGACTGCGGGACTTCATCGGCCAGACGATCTGCCCCCTTGGCATCGATCCCGATGGTGGGGTGCTGCTGGAGATGGCGGCGTATGAAGCCTGCGAGGTCGAACTCCTCTGGTAGCGTTTCCCGCCCGAGAATCACATGCGTTGTGCCTGCCGAAGAGACTGGTATCTACTTCTCGGGCAGGCTCTTGATCCATTGTTCGATCATCTCAACGGCGCGCTGATCGACCTGCGAGCTGCCGATCAGGGGCATCTGCCCCGCCCCTCGCATTTTGATACGGTGCAGGAGTACCGATTCCTCGGGGTGGCCAGAGGAGATGATTTTTGCGTTGGAGATCCCGAACGCCTGATGGACCGGCTTGACGCCGATCGCTTTGAACTCGTCGTCGGGAGTGTTGTATTTGAGATCCATCTGAGAGTTGCCGCCACCCGCTGCGACGTGACACACGGAGCAGTTCGTGTGCAGGTAGGACCGGGCACGGGCCTCCAGCTTCTGACTCGCGTCATATGGGTCGGCCAGCCGATCGCAATCGCCGGGAGCCTTGTCGAGACCTTTCAGTACGCCCGCATGCGACAATGCTCGCAGCTGGTTGTCGACGACTCCGTTGTAATCGTGATCGCGGTTCAACTGAGGTGCAGAGACCCCCAGCACAAAACCCGCAGCGCGGCTGTGGCAGACCATGCAGTCCGAGCGACTGGGGAATCGCCATGTCTGCTCTTCAATCGCTCCGTCGTGGCCGATGACTTCCAACTCGCGGGAGCTGCCCCGTGAGTCAACCAGCATGGCGTCGGTCTGCTCATCATTCCAGGCATACGAGTACCCGACCCACTCTTTGTTTTGCAGGACGAGTAAACGGGTCTCGATCCATTTCATATTCTCGGTCTTCGAGGCCTGCTTCGCATCAGAATCAGAGCTGGCGAGGTTCAGCGCGAGCGACTGTACGAGCACAGTCCCTTCGGGAAACTTCCAGGAATTCGTTGGGTTGAAGGTGATTGTTGGTGGTTGTCCCTCGGTACCGGAACTCTCTGGGATTGCGATGAACCGACTCTTGTGAGCTCCGTCTGACCAGACCGGCGAGTTTACGGAATAGGGGATTACCCCGGCAGCCATCTGGTGGTTTTTCACCGACTCAAAGAGTCCGGCCTCGCTTAACTGTCGGGGAAAATCAGGAGTGTCGGGTGACTTCGGCGGCGTGGCCTCGAGGGTGTAGAGCCCGCCGTTGCCGGTCCCCTGATGGTCCGTGATCAGCAGCTCACCTTGGGCATCGATTGCAAAGGAGGTAATCGCGAGCGTGGTATCCGCAATCTCTTTATGCCATTCGACCTTGCCATCCATCCCGAGTTTCCCGGCCCAGATCTTTCCTGTGGCGAAGTCCCCATAAATGTAGGCTCCCCGCAACTCCGGGAACTTTTGGCCATAGTAAGTCACTCCACCGGTCAATGAGCGTGCCTCCGCGTGCGAGTGTTCGAAAGTCGGCATGATGATCCGGGTCGGGCCGA
>QWOR01000338.1 GCA_003669575.1 Planctomycetota bacterium
GAGATCGTGTGCAGGAACCGGCGACGAGAGACGCTGTGACGGCTGAGGCTGATCTGCTCGTGAAGACTGGTGTGCATGGTATGACTCCGGAATTGGCAATCGGCTGTGGGTTCGTTGTGCGACAACTCGAAAGCGAGGGTGATTGACCGCTGTAGTGTTGAGGGCGGGCCCAGCAGCGAGCCCTCCCAGTCTCAGGAGCTGACCTGTTCAACGCTTCGTGATGAATTCGCTGCTGTTCAGCAGGCTCCAGAAGATGTCTTCAAAGGCTTCTTTCCGGGAACCAACCGTCTTGATGTATTCGAGGTTGATCTCGGACTCGGCCTGGGACGGTTCGCGAGTCAGCACCAGCAGGTAGAGTTCCGACAGAGCGTCGCGATCGTCCCTGTTCTGTTCGAGCAGGGTCGCCAATCGCGTTCGTCCGGCCGCTTTCTCGGCATTATTGAGCACGTTCTGGTTCATCATGAACAGAGCCTGCGGGATCGTGCCGATGATGTCAGCCTGCGGCGTGCTGGGGTCGAAGCCGAACAGCTGGCTGAAGCCTTTGCGGCCGCCCTGGTTCGCGTACTTCTGAGCAACCCCCTTGCCCGGGGCACGGCTGGCGGGAACAAGATTTCGACCCAGTACTGCTTCGAGCGAGTTGAAAATCTGATCCGATCGCAATCGCGTCGGGCTGGCAGCTGCAAAGTCACCCGCGGTATCCGCGGTCTTGAGTTGTCGCTGGTAGACCTTTGTATTGGCGATGGTGCGATAGAGCCACTTCACGTCGTACCCGCTGGCAGCGAAGTCTTTGGCCAGTGCGTCGAGGACTTCCGGTGACTTCGGATCGTGTCCGGGGCCCATATCGTCGATTGTGTCGGTGAAACCCTCCCCGATCATCTCGGCCCAGATGCGGTTGACGAACGCCTTCGAGAAGGTTGTGTTGCTGCGGGCCGTGATGTGCTTGGCGAGAGTCTGGCGACGGTCCATGTCCTCAGAGCCGATTTTCATCTTGGAATGGTCGACGAAGAAGACCGGTTGCATCAGCTTGCCCTCGGCGGTGGGATTGTCGAGGTCAGGCATGTGATGCTCCATCGAGCCTCGACCTGGCTGGTTGGGATCGGGACGAGGGGCCTTTTCAAACTCTTCTTTGGAAAGGGATCCGTCTTTGTTGGTGTCCCCTACTGCCAGAATCATTTCAAATCGTTTGGCAAATGCTTTGGCATTAGAGGCTTCCTGCTTGGTCAGGACTCCATCACGATTGGAATCCATGCGAGCGAAAATCTTGGCGGGATCGAGCTTGGCGTTATTTTTTCCGGGACGGGCCTGATCTTCGAGCGACTTCACCGTGTACGTCCGCATGTCATCGGGTTCGCGGCGAACCTGAACCCGCGGAAAGAAGGCGGCGAACTGGTGAAAATCCTCACGTGTCCACTTTTCATAGGGATGGTTGTGGCAGTTCGCACACTGGATCTGAATCCCCATGAAGATCCGGGCCGTTTCCGCAGCCACTTCCTCGGGCTCGCCCGTGTGGGCGAAGATCAGAGCCGTCTGCCCATCAGAATCGGTACTGCCGGTGGCGGTCACCAGTTCGGTGGCAATCTTGTCCCAGCCGACATTCTTGGCCAGCTGATCCTTCATCCAATCCTCGAAGACATCCTGCATCACGCGGGAGCGAACTTCCGTGGCCCGGGAAAAAATGACTTCCCGCCAGTAGCTGGCCCAGATGTCGGCGTAGTCTTCCGTCTCCAGCAGGCGATCGACGAGCTTCGAGCGTTTGTCGGGATCGGGATTCAGAACGAAGTCGGTGACTTCATTCGGAGTCGGGATCGTTCCAGTCAGATCCAGCGATGCACGACGCAGGAAGGTGTCATCGTTCACCAGTGGAGCGGGAGTGACGCCCGCCTTAGTCAGTTCATCCTCGATGAGCTTGTCGACTTTGAAGGCCGACTTCAGGGCATGCGGTTTGTCATTGGCCCCCACTCCCGCCACAGCTCCGAAGGAGACGACAACACTCAAACCCAAATGGAGAAAACGCTTGATTCGGCAATGCATAACGACCTCGCGAACTGAACTTTTGAGTGAGGTGTGAACGGGCGATTCAGGCTGTCTGTGAGTGTCTGCTCTGTAATGTCGAGGGAGAACGGACAGGCCGCGGGCGAATCCACCTGGACAACTCATTAAACACCGCGAAAAACCGGAGGTTTCGCGTGATTTCGACGATTTCGCAGGATTGCATTTTCGCTGGATTCCGAGAGGGTCATCGCGAGAATATGGCTTGATTTCCTAGGTTATTGCACTGGCAGCTGGCTGGACACCTGAGATGGAGAGAACCATCTCGTTGAATCAGTCCGGGGATGAATGCCACTCAAAAAAAGTCGACTCTCGATAGTCCTTATCGGCTTGGAAGTTCCGTCGATACAGATCGGTTGATCGTCAAATTCGTCCTCACGAATTCTTGACAATCAGCCATCACAACGTATAAACGTCGCTGTCGCTCCCGGCAACAAGATGTTGGGGCTGTCCACCCGTCCTGCACAACTCATTGTGCGAGCACTCTCGCATTTTCCGCTGAAATTCTCCTGTTCAAGCCCCCTGTCGACCGATAGGATGGGTAGGCAGCGGATGTTCACATGTTCCAGTTGTTCAGGTGTCATTGCGCGCCTCGTACGCAATCCAATTGGGATGGACCCATGATCCTGACGGAGCGATCTCTCGTGCGCTGAAAGTAACGGCGACACGAACTCTTCAAACTCCCCGCTCGGGGCTTCCGTGCACGATGCACTCCTGGAAAGGTCTCTCTATGTCGAGTGTCAAGGCTGGCAATGCTGTGGAACCGTTGCGGGTTGACCCCTACTTCTGTCCGAACGGACAGGATCCATTCAACACGGTGGAGTGGGATTTCCGAACCGCAGCCATCAAAGATGAAAATGGGAAGGTTCTATTCGAGCAGACCGACTGCGAAGTTCCGAAAGACTGGTCAGCCCTGGCAACCAACGTGGTTGTCTCGAAGTACTTTTACGGAGAACACGGGACAACCGAGCGTGAGCGCTCCGTTCGTCAGGTGATCCACCGCGTGGCGCGCACCGTCGCAGACTGGGGTATGCAGGACGGTTATTTCGCCACCTCCCAGGATGGCGAGAATTTCTACCGGGAACTGGCTTGGCTGTGTCTCCATCAGCATGCGGCGTTTAACTCGCCTGTATGGTTCAATGTGGGGCTTTATCACCAATATGGCGTAAAGGGCTCAGTTGGAAATTACAACTTCGACCCCCGCACCAAGCAGGTCCACCGACCCAGCACACCTTACGAATACCCTCAGGCTTCCGCCTGCTTTATTCAGTCGGTCGACGACAACATGGAAGGCATCATGCGGCTCGCCACCAGCGAGGCGATGCTCTTCAAGTTCGGCTCCGGCACCGGCTCCGATCTCTCCACGATCCGCAGCAGCCGCGAAAAGCTCTCCGGCGGCGGAACCCCCTCCGGTCCGCTCTCCTTCATGCGGGTCTATGACCAGATCGCAGCTGTGGTGAAGTCGGGGGGCAAGACCCGCCGCGCCGCCAAGATGCAGTCGCTGAAGGACTGGCATCCCGACATTCTCGACTTCATTCAGTGCAAGCAGAAGGAAGAGCGCAAGGCCCGCGTCCTGATCGAGAGCGGCGAGTACGACTCAAACTTCAACGGCGAGGCCTACTCGTCAATCATGTTCCAGAATGCCAACCTCTCGGTCCGCCTGAGCGATGAGTTCATGAAGGCGGTTGAGACCGATGGCGACTGGAAGACCCACTGGGTCACCAACCCGCAGAAGGAAGGCCCGACCTATAAGGCCCGCTACATGCTGCGGCAGATGTCGGAAGGGGCCTGGTACTGCGGCGATCCCGGTGTGCAGTACGACACCACGATCAATCGCTGGCACACCTGCAAGAACTCGGGGCCGATCAATGCCTCGAACCCCTGCAGCGAGTACATGTTCCTCGATGACACGGCGTGCAACCTGTCGTCGATCAACCTCAAGAAGTGCATGAAGGCCGATGGCACGTTCGATGTCGAGCGATTCCGTCGGGCCTGTTCGATCATGATCACCGCTCAGGAAATCATGGTTGACCACGCCAGCTACCCGACGCCGCCCATCGCTGAGAATTCGCATCTCTACCGGCCTCTGGGCCTCGGATACGCCAACCTCGGCAGCATGCTGATGTCGATGGGAATTCCCTACGACAGCGAAGCGGGACGCGGCATCTGCGGAGCCCTCACCGCGCTCCTCACCGGTCAGGGCTACTCGACCAGTGCCCAGATGGCCGGTACCGTCGGGCCGTTTGCCCGGTACCAGGAGAACGAGCAGCCAATGCTCTCGGTCATGCAGATGCACCGCGACGCCGTCGAGAAGATCAACCCCGCGTGCCCGGCCTACCTCAAAGACGCTGCACGTCAGGTCTGGAACGAAGCCCTGCAAAACGGTCGCCGCTATGGCTATCGCAATGCTCAGGCGACGGTCCTCGCTCCGACCGGCACGATCGCGTTCATGATGGACTGCGACACCACGGGGATCGAGCCCGACATCGCTCTCATCAAGTACAAGCAGCTGGCCGGCGGCGGCATGATGAAGATCATCAACCGCACGGTCCCCGCGACCCTCAAGACCCTCGGCTACGCCGAGGAGCAGGTCACGGCCATCCTCAAGTACCTCGAAGAGCACGACACCATCGAAGGGGCTCCGGGCCTCAAGGACGAGCACCTGCCCGTCTTCGACTGTGCGTTCAAGGCGGCCAAGGGGACCCGCTCGATCGCCTGGCACGCCCACGTGTCGATGATGGCCGCCGCTCAGCCGTTCCTTTCGGGAGCCATCTCGAAGACGGTCAACATGCCCGCCGACTCCACGGTCGAGGACATCGAGCAGGCCTACATCGAAGGCTGGAAGCTCGGACTCAAGGCTCTCGCGATCTACCGCGATGGCTCCAAGCAGTCCCAGCCGCTCAACACCTCGAAGAGTGAGAAGAAGGGCGCGAACGCCGAACAGGCCGCAGCTGTCGCCACCCCGGCCCAGCCCGTCCGTCGCCGTCTGCCCGACACCCGCCAGTCGTTGACCCACAAGTTCAACGTCGGAGGACACGAGGGGTACATCACCGTCGGTCTGTTCGAGGACCACACGCCCGGTGAACTCTTCATCACCATGGCGAAGGAAGGTTCGACCATCGGCGGCCTGATGGATGTCATCGGCACCGAAACGTCGCTGGCCCTCCAGTACGGTGTGCCGCTCGATGCTCTGGTCAACAAGTTCAGCCACGCTCGCTTCGAGCCCTCCGGCTGGACCAGTAACCCCGACATCCCGCACGCCAAGAGCGTCGTCGACTACATCTTCCGGTTCCTGGGGAACACGTTCCTCCCGGGCTACAAGGAGGCTCACGCCCCGAACCGCGATCTGTCGGCCAAAACGCCCGCTCCGGAGACCCCCGATTCCTCTGAGGTCACCGCGACTGTGAGCACGAAGCTTCCAGTCGCTCCGGTTGCCGCAGCTCCTGCCACAAATGGCGTTTCGGGAGCCGGTGCCAGCGGACAGAGTGCCCACGCTCACGCCAGTGCCAAGAGTTCAGCCTACCAGCTGCCACTCCTTCCGCCGGACACAGCGTCGAGCCAGCACGACGGCCCGCAGAACCGCAGCCAGCAGTTCGCCCGCTTCCAGTCCGATGCCCCCGCCTGCGACAGCTGCGGAGCCATCACCGTCCGGAACGGCAACTGCTACCTCTGCCACAACTGCGGCCAGAGCATGGGTTGCAGCTGATTTAAGCGGCCAGCGAGTTCGATAACCGCACACCCCACAGCCCCTCGGGTCTGTGGGGTGTTGCGTTTTATCAAGAATCGGCGTGGCGGCGTTCTGGACAGCGAGCGCCGGACGTTAGTCCGTCGTGCGACACCGAGCGTGTATTATGACTCGGCGGATGAACTTCTAATCAACGGCTTCGCAACCAGGAGTCTCCAAACGTCCTCGAATTGTTTCAGAGTGCTCAACATCGTCCTGGCACGACGGACTGACGTCCGGCGCTCGCTGTCACTCTGATCCTCACGCTCAATCCCTGATTTTCTGCTTCCAGATCAGCAGGGGAAACTCTTGATTCAGAACGTATTCAATCGCATCCAGAATCGCCTGCTCATCGCGCAATGCTCGGTCGGAACCACCTTCAGTCCACCATGTCTGACAAACCGGCTTACCCCAGCGATCATTGAGAACCCGGCTACCGTACGCTTTGAGTACCTGGCGTGCCGATCGCCCATGGAGTGACTCATCGATCCCCACCACCCAGTGGACGTGATCCGCCATCACCGCGCAGGCCAGCAGCGACCACCCCTTGATCCCAGCTGTGACCTGAAACTGCTCCACCAATGCAGCCGCTTGCTCTGCAGTCACCCGAATCGGATCCTGCTTGAGCATTCGCTCAGCCGCTGCCTGTAGACCCGGCATGGAGGAATCAATAACCTCGCCCGGTTTGTTATGAAACACTCGACTATCAGTTCCTAGCTCCCCCTCTCTCTTCTCATAAACCCGTCCCACAAAACCACGGGCATCGCCCGGAAGACGATTCCCGTAGAACGTACTCGTCAATAACCAGAATCGCATCGCCATAGGTGTTCACCTGAACAACGTTCTGCCACGAGTCGAGTATCGCGTCCCTGACACGAGCCAGATAACAGCATCGCAGGGCTTGGACGACCTTTAAATGACGGAACATTTCTGGATCCGACTGTTCAATGCTGAAATTAGACACAAGTCCCCCGCCGTATGAGGCAACTCTCCTTCGTGCTGGACTGTCGGACTGATGCCGATACTCTCTGAGGGTGGGGGACATCTGGTTTGGCCAACAGCGTACGACACGCGTTGCGTGACTGGCTGGATCGTCCTAGAATCCGGCCAGTGCAGAACTTCCGTTGATGGACCACGGAGGGTGTTGCGTTCTCCGGCGGGACAGTGGGC
>QWOR01000254.1 GCA_003669575.1 Planctomycetota bacterium
AGACAGTGCTCGTCGTGACGAACCTCAAGTCTCAGCCCGCGAAGACCAAGGGGCCGGTGTCCCGCATCGGCTTCGTCGCAGCCCCGACCTCCGGCCTCGAAGTCGCGATCAAGGACTCCAAACGCTTCCCAGACGGCTGGGCCTACTACCTGTTCCACGACGCGCCAGAGCAGCAGCAGAACCCCGATCACAAGCAGACCGCCACCGCTTTCCCCAAGCAGGAATGCTTCGACTGCCACGCCGCACACGGAGCAGATGACAACGTCTTCACCCAGTTCTACTCCGTTCTCACCGATGCGAGAGAAAAGCAGCTCGCGCGCGAGAAGGTTGGGAAGTAGGCCACTCCCCTCAGTTTTAGATCAGCTCCCTCGGCACCTCGCCCCCCGGCAGCAGATGCACCGGGCGACCCGCGTTGTCGTAGATTGTATCGGTCGGGGAGAGACCGAGGGCGTGGTAGATGATCGCGCAAAAGTCTTCGACATGCACGGGGCGTGAAGTCGGGTACGCTGCCTTCTCGTCGGTGCTGCCGATGATCTGACCGTGGCGGTAACCCCCTCCGGCGATCAGCACGCTCTGGGCCTGGGGCCAGTGGTCGCGGCCGGCGTCTTTGTTCATGACCGGGGTACGGCCAAACTCACCCGCCGTGACGACAAGGGTGTCGTTGAGCATCCCTCGCTCGGCCAGGTCCTGGATCAGTACGCCGACCGCCCGGTCGTGGCGCGGCATCTTATTGTCGAGGTTCCCCTTCAGGTTCCCGTGGTCGTCCCAGTACCCGGTGTTCAGCGTGACGAACCGGCTCCCCGATTCGATCAGGCGGCGGGCGATTAACGCCTGCTCGCCCCAGCCTTCGCCATATCGCTCGCGGGTCTTCGGATCTTCCTTCGACACATCGAACGCCGCTCGCGTCCGACCCGAGAGCAGAATGTCGAGGGCCGTCTGATCGACCTCATCCAATTGGCGGAACGACGAGTTCTGGTCGATCCGCTTCCGCATCGTGTCGAGTTGCTTCTGCAGCGAGACGCGGTCGCTGAGCGTATCAGCCGTCAGTCCATCAACCAGCGAGAAGCTGCGATGATCGCCGCCCGGCAGTCGGCCCGCTTCATTGCCATAGCTGTATTCGCCGTAACGAAACGGATTGTGCGCCACGCCGAGCCATGCCCCACCGTGGTACCCGAACCCGCCGTCGTTCATATTGACCGTGGGCAGCGAGCCGTCGAGCCGTGGCCCGAGCAGATGTGAAGCCACTGCCCCCAAGGCCGGTTGCTTCGGCGTCCGCGTTGAGCCATTGGGGCCCAGTCTTCCCGTCAGCATCCAATGTGCAGCTGCCCAGTGATCGCCGTTGCCGTGGGTGAAGCTGCGGATCACCGTGCACTTGTCCATGACCTTGGCCTGCTCGGGGCACATTTCCGAGACATCGAGGCCGGGCAGTCGCGACGCGATCGAGCGGTAGGGCCCACGCACTTCCGTCGGGGCCATCGGCTTCATATCGAATGTATCAAGCTGCGATGGCCCGCCATGCTGCCAGACAAGAATGACGGAACGCTTCGAGGTCCGCAGCGGGTTCCGAGCTGTCCCATCGGCCGCTCGAGCCTCGCTCCGCAGCAGCGAGGAAAGGCTGAGCCCAAACGCCCCGAGCGAACCGACTTCCAGAAACTGGCGACGGTTGAGGCCATCACACAACGGGCGGGCAGGTCCCTGGCTGATTCGCAACATCCAAATTGTCCTGGCGGCGGGATTTCTGGCGGGAGTCGCATAAGGCGGGCTGGATGAAACGGTATCAACCGAACAACAGAAGTGTCAATCGGGAACGGCGTTTGCGCGGCAAGTGACCAGTGAAAACGCAGGGGACGGTGAGAAGTATGCGAGAGGCAAATATGTTGACTGGGTGGCACGGCTCACAGAGCCGTGCCACCCGACAATCACAGCTCGATCTCCATCCGTCGATGATTGGCGATCCCGGGCAGTGGTGCGGTGCGCTCTTCGATGGTTTTGAATCCGATTCGGCTGTACAGCTTTTCGGCCCGCGGGTTTTGGACCGAGACATCCAGCGCGGCGTGGGTCTGACCCTCCGCACGACTGCGATCCAGAAAGTGTCGGAGGAGCTGTGAACCGATCCCATGACCCTGCCACTCGGGGGCGACAGCCAGGTGTGCGAAGTAATTCTTGTCCGGAGGCGGCAAATGGAACAGCTGTTCGACCTTCAGCCCTTTGCGGATGACACGAATGCCTCGCAGGATGCCATAGAACCGGATGATCTGTGGAGTGACCGCCAGCATGAAGGCGAGCGAAGTCTTGGACGAGAAACAGGCACCGATGCCGATCACTTGTTCCTTGTGAGTCACGACCGTGTGATTCGTGTAGCCGAATTCGCCTCCCGGGAGACGAAACACATCCAGCAGAAAATCCTGTCCTGAGGGGTGCCGATCATCGGCAAACACCACGTCGAACGCCGCTGGCCCTGAGCTATGGATGAGTGGTACAGCGACCGGAGCATCCTCGGGGGTCGCCGGTCTGATCTGGAATTCCACGTTTGTACTCTCCCGCCTCGATTCGTTCATCGGCGAAAGAGTACCACCTGTTGGAGGCTGGAGCTACCAGTGTGCGGATGCTGTAAGGAGTGTCCAGGCGGGAAGTCTGCTCCTCTTTTCTCGGTGGCCTCTCCGGTGATCTTCATTCTTTGGATAGAACCGACGAACAACGAACTGCGGATCATCACCGCTGACGATGCTCATGGGGAGCCGTCTGTGCGTGGTTCCACGTGTGCCTCGCCAGACGACGCACTGCTTGACTGGAGCACCTTGCCGAAAATACGATCTCGAGCGTGGTCAGTGATGAGTTCATTTTACTGTTTCGTTTGCCCCCCATCCCGCTCCCAGTGTGAAGTTGCCCAGCGTCGGCCATTGTTTGAACCCAGTCGAAGCGGCGACGCTTGTCCGGGAATGGATTGAGGGCCTGAAAGATCCCAGCAGATTCGCAGTCAGTACGCCGTCTGAGCGACGGCAGCGTCTTTCGGCCAAAGAGACTTGTGAGGAACAGCAATGGCGGGCAAGTCGGTTGAACAATGGTTTCAAGAGTACGGCGAAAGCCATCAGAATCCCTTGAACAAAACGATTCACTGGATCTGCGTGCCAGCGATCACGGCCTGTGTGATTGCCTTGCTCTGGGACCTTCCACGGCCAGGTTTCATGGGGCAGTCGCCGTTCCTCAACTGGGGGGTGATCATGGTGGTCCTCTCCATCTTGTTTTACCTGCGGCTCTCCGTCTCACTCGCCATCGGCATGCTGCTCTTCTCAGCTGCGGTGATTGCAGGAATCATCGCGTATGAGAAGCTGGGGATTTCGCCGGTCTATCAGTTGGCCTTGGTAGTCTTTGTGGTGGCCTGGATCGGTCAATTCATCGGTCACAAGATCGAAGGCAAGAAGCCCTCGTTTTTCCAGGACATCCAGTTCCTGCTGATCGGACCGATCTGGCTGCTCGGGTTTCTGTATCGCAAGTTGGGGATTGCGTATTAGAGGTAGGTCCGTTGAGTCGAACGTCAGTTCTCGGATTGGATGGCAGGATGATTGACCACCACCCGCAGATAAAATCCGCAGAAGTGATCGTTGAGAGTTGGCTGTGCGTGGTGCCTCTTGTGCTTCGCACCCAGACGCCCCAAGCGGCGTCCGGGCCACCCCCACTGCATGTCTGGGGCACCCTGGCGGGCGACCCTGCTGCAACTCGCATGTTATGGACCGGAGCTTGATAAGATGCAAAGCGACCTTTTCAGGTGCACACCTATTGCGTTAGATGATCTATTGCACGCCATGAGGTCTCATGGGGTTACAATTGTTGATGTAAAAACAGGGCAAGACCCCAATTCAGATCAGTATTGGTTCGCAATTGAAGCGAGAAGTTCCGATCACGGAAGCGTACATGTCTCGTATGGCTTGAGGCATGTGGAAGAAGCGTGGCAAATCACTCTACTCTTGGTTCCTGAAAGACGAAGTCTATTCATAGGTGATGCAAAATCGAAATCCGAACGTCTTTGCAAGTTAATCATTTCAACAGTCCAGTCTATCGGCGTTGAAATCGAAATGATTGCAGGGGACGAGATGCTACATCAATGACTGTTGTGGTCCCAATCGGTATGAAAGATTGGTAACCGTTCTGCGGTATGGCAGGGTATGAAAAGGTTCTATTACTTCTTCGCATCAAACGTCTCAAACACCGCCTTCATCAGGATCGGCCAGGCGACGGTGGCGTCGGCGTAGACTTCGGCGAAGCGGCTGCCTTCCTGGGGGGAGAGGAACTTGCCCCAGCTGACGCCCTCGATATAGGTACACCCCGACAGGCCGCCCCAGTGGACCGGCTCGGGGCAGATGCGGACGGCGTATTTGAAACGCGGGGCGGTGAACTGGCTGCCGACGCGGAGGTTGGTCATGTCGTAGAACGGGGCGACCTGCTGGGCCCAGTTGCGGGGCACGCCGCCGCCGATCGTAAAGATGCCGAGCTCCTGGGCGTTGCCGATCAGCTTGGCGTAGTCGAGCAGGTCGAGGAACGGGTTGAACTGCGGCGGGACACGGAACAGCTCCTCGGGCGTCATCTTCGACGGGTCAAGGTTGTTCTCATCGCACCACTTGCGCATTGCCCACGTCGCAACATCGAGGCCGACCTCGCTGTCGGTGAAGGCGGGGATGAAGACCGGCACGTTCTTCTCGTACGCACTGCGCAGAATGCCGGTGCCGAGGTTCTCCTCGTGCAGCTTCTTTCCCAGAGCCCGACAGAGCCGGGCCGACGACCAGCCTCCCTCGGGTGTGGCGTTCTCCTTCAAAGTCTGGCGGACCAGCACCTCGACCTCGTTGAGATTGGCCTCCATCTCCAGCGTGTCATAGATCCGGTTATACCCCAGCTGGTACAGCTTCTCGTCGCTTTGTGAGGGATCGTGCCGATAGTGCGTGAGACCAATCGACTCAGTCAGTCCGTGCGCGATCAGTGCCCCGGTCGAGATGACCGCGTCGACCATCCCGCGGTCGATCATGTCGCAGATCATCTTTCCCTGCTTGGCGACGGTCATCGCCCCCGACAGCGTGAGGACCACCTTGACCGAGTTGTCAGGCTGGAGCATCTCCATCAATACGTCATACGCTTCACCCAGCTGTCGCCCGGAGAAGGCGGTATCGCCCATCGCCTTGAGCAGGTCGGCAAAGGTATTCACGGTCGACAGATCGAGACTCCGCAACGGCCGCAGCCCGTCGGCCCGCCCGTCCCGCATCGATCGTCCGTTGTGTCGCATGGCCATAAGGAGTACTCAGTCGTCAGTATTCAGTGATCAATCGATGGGGGAGGGTGGGTAAGTGGAATGGGAGGGCGAAGCTCCTGCTGAGCCGCCATCGCATGAGGGCGCTCTCACACGAAAACGGCTCGGCGGAGGCCTCGCCCTCCCGGATGACACCGCGATCGACTCTTAGTGCTCGGCTTCGTCCGCACTCGGTTCCGGCAACCAGAAACTGGCAATCAGACCAACCAGGTACACCAGACCCGCCGTGACCGCAGCTGCGTAGGCCAGTGATCCGGGACGGGTGAGTCCCAGGTTCGCCATGCCGAGGAAGATCGGAGCGATCACCAGACCTGTCAGTCCGTTAGCAGCTGTGCCAAACATACGGCCCCCGACGTTGGCGGCGAAGCTCTCGCCGGTACCTCGCAGATGCACCGGGTAGACGCGGGGCAGGTAATTTCCCCAGAAGCTGAACTGAGCCACCGTCAGGAATCCAGTAATGAAGATTCCGACCTTCACCAGTCCCAGGTTATCGGTCCCCAGTGCGTTGAGGATCGCGGGCGGCGTCTTACCCGCCGCCGGGAAGAGGAACACCAGCGGGATGATCAGCAGCCCCGGAATCTGGAACATCCGTAGCAGACGCTGACGATTGACGATCCGCACGGCCAGATACGCCAGAGCGAACCGACCGATCAGACCGCCGAGTTCCTGCCACAGCTGAACGTTGGCGACAGTGGCCTGCTGGTCCTTGCCAAGCTTGCCGATTTCGGCCTTGAGGGTTTTGAACTGCTCGCTGCCTTTCTCGGTCTTTTCGAGGTCCTTACGCATCTTAGGGATGGGCGCCCACGCCTTGTTCAGGCCGGGAACGATCTGCGGCATGAACTGAATTGCACCGAAGGCCGCTCCGTAACCGCACGCGAAGAGCAGGGCGGTGACAATCGAAGTCCGGGCCAGCTTGCCCTGGAAAATATCGCCCAGCGAGGCTCGCTTGAGGGTGCCAGCCAACCGCTTCTGTTCCCAGATCGGCGACTCGGGCAGGAACGGACGAATCACGATCAGTGGAATCGCGGGCAGCACACCCGAGATGAGCGTGTAACGCCACGGGGCGTGCTCACCAAAGATCGCTGGCAACTCTGCCCCGTACTTCACGCAGAGACCGTACGCAAACGTGACCAGCAGTCCGCCGAACGACGAGAATGCCTGGGTGTAGCCGAGAACCTTCTCGCGACGGATCGGATCGGGAAAGAGTTCCGCGAGCCAGGCGACAGCTGCGACGAACTCGACACAGACGCCGATAAATGTCGTGCAACGGAAGAAGAGCAACATCGGAGCCGAGGTGCTGAACCCCGAGGCCAGTGCTGAGAGAGCGTAGAGCAGAATACTCCACGTCAGCACGCGCCGCCGTCCGAGCCGGTCGGTCAACGTTCCCCCCATCAGGCCGAATGTCCCGCCGCACAGAGCACTGCCCCACATGATGTAGGAATTCCATTGCAGGATCGCGTTGAACCCCGAATCGGTGTCGGGGTCAACCTTCAACAACTCCGCCAGTGCAGGCCGCGAGATCAGCGGGAAGACCAGCAACTCGTAGATATCAAACGCAAACCCGAGAGCCGCGATTGCACAGATCAACCATTGAACGGACGTCAGTCCGCCCGTTTTCGTCGAGGATTC
>QWOR01000215.1 GCA_003669575.1 Planctomycetota bacterium
TGGGCCAAGATCAAGGGCTTCGACGAAAACGTCGAGATCCAGGTGGCCGCTGTCTACAGCTCTGGCAATCCGTTCCAGTCATTCGACACAGTCCCCGATATCAAGGGGGCCCAGGTCAATATCCACTACAGCATTAGCCTGCTGCCGCCTGTCGGAGCCAACGGATTCAAGCCGCGTCTGGCGGATGATCGCGTGGGGTACTTCCTGTCGGTGGTCAAGGACTTTTCGATCAACAGCGACGAGGAGCACTTTGTCCGCTACATCAACCGCTGGGATCTCCGCAAGAAGGAGCCCGGCATCAAGCTGTCGCCTCCGGTCAAACCGATCAAGTTCTGGATGGAGAAGACCGTCCCCGTGTTCCTGCGACCCACGGTGAAAGCGGGAATTCTCGAATGGAACAAGGCTTTCGAAAAGCTGGGCTATGACGGAGCTATCGCCGTTGACCAGCAGGAAGACTCCGATACCTGGGACCCCGAGGACATCCACTACAACACTTTCCGCTGGATCACTGCAGATGCGGGCTTCGCGATGGGCCCCTCCCGCGTCGACCCCCGCACGGGACAGATTCTCGACGCTGACATCATCTTCGATGCCGGGTTCCTCGATTCGTGGAGCCATCGCTGGGAAACCTTCACCGCGCAGTCGGTGGCGGCTCTGGCCCCCAATGCCATGCCATTCGACAAAACGCTCGAGCCTGGAGTGCCCTTCACTCACAATCACGCCGCCGGACATCACTGCTCGCACTGCAAGGATATGCAGTGGCAGATGGCCTACGCCGCGTCGGTTTTCATGAGCCGAGATGCCGCAGCCGATGGCAAGCTTCCCGAGGAGTTTATTCACCAGGGAATGAAGGAAGTAGTGATGCACGAAGTCGGGCACACGCTCGGCCTGCGTCATAACTTCAAGGCCAGTGCCTGGAAGACTCTCGCGGAGATGGCGGATCTCGACAAAGGCAAGGCCGAGGGAATCGTGGCCAGTGTGATGGACTATAGCCCTCCGAACATCGTGCCTCAGGGCCAGCCGCAGGGGCTGTACTACACCCAGACGATCGGCCCATACGACATTTGGGCCATCGAGTATGGATATGCGTCGATCGATGGAGACGAAGCGGCCGGGCTGGCCAAGATTGCCAGCCGGTCAGCGGAGCCTGGTCTCGATTTTCTGACCGATGAAGACACCCGTGGCGGAATCGATTCCGACCCCTACTCGAATCGTTTCGACCTCGGCAAGGACTCGTTGACTTTCGTTCGTCGCCAGGTTCAGGTGACCAACGAACTGCTGCCCAAAGTCGTCGAGAAAGCCGTCAAAGATGGCGAAGGCTTCCAGCGGGCACGTCAAATGTTCGGGCGTCTCTTCGGCGAGCATTGGCGGGCACTCGGATTCGCCGCTCGTTTCCCGGGCGGAATCTCGGTCTCTCGCGACCATAAGGGCACGCCGAACGGCCGTCCCCCGTTCAAGGCGATTGACCCCGCGCAGCAGCGGGAGGCGATGCAGCTGCTGAACGAGTCGGCCTTCGGGGCTCCGAAAATCGATGGCACTCTATTGAGTTTCCTGGCCTCGACTCGCTGGCATCACTGGGGCATGGAGACACCCTTCCGGCTCGACTATCCGATTCACGATACCGTGCTGGAGATGCAGTCGATGATTCTGTCCCAGCTGTTGAATTCTCAGACACTCACGCGTCTGGCCGACACCGAAATTGCGGTCGCTGCTGACCAGGATGCGTACACACTGGCTGAGCATTTGAACCTGTTGACTCGTGGCATCTTCTCGGAACTGTTCCCTGAAAAGGCGGAGGGTGAGTACACCAACCGCAAGCCATTCATCAACAGCTACCGTCGCAACCTTCAGCGGGCGACGCTCCGCCGACTGGCAACGATGATGACCCAGCCATTCGGAGCCCCCGAGGACGCCCGGACACTCGCCCGCATGCATCTGACGACAATCGATCAGCAGGCCACCACGCTTCTGCAGACCCCGGGCCTCAAGCTCGACGACTACAGCCGGGCCCACCTGATGTCGATTCAGGACAAGATCAAGCAGGTCCTGAACGCCAGCGTGCAAGTGTCACCGAGCAATTAGCCTCTCTCTCCAGCTGGACTGACAGCCCAGGGGTTGCGACCTCTGGGCTGTTCTATTTAATGTGTGGATGTTGATGTGTTGTGGTGGCTAGCGTTCTCTATGCTTGAGGTGTCCCGGTGCGAGATCGAATCGGATTACTCGCCATCTGGAGCCTTGTCGCTCAGATTGTTTTGATCGGGTTCGCAGCACGCTCGTCAGCCGAAGAGAAAACGACAGCTCCGAAAGTCACCTTCGAGGACCACATCCTCCCCATATTCAAAGCTCGCTGTATCAAGTGTCACGCGGGGGCCGAGCCCGAGAACGAGCTGCGACTGACGACCCGGCGCGACATCCTGCGCGGCGGAAAGTCGGGGCCCGCTATGCGAATTGCAGCTGCGGAGTCGAGCTTAATCTGGGAGAAGCTGGCCTCAAACGAAATGCCCCAAGGCGGCCCACCGTTGTCGGCCGAAGAGAAAGGGGTGATCCGCACCTGGATCAATGATGGCGCGGCATCAACCGATCCCGCTGCTGACGCCGACGATGACACTGGCGAGCGGTCGGGGGAACCAGCCTCCGACCACTGGGCTTTTCGCCCGCCTGTTCGTCCGCCGATCCCAACTGTCCAGCACGGTGATCTGGTGCGGAACCCGATCGATGCATTCGTCCTCGCCAAACTGGAGCAGAACGGTCTCAGCTTCTCACCCGAGGCTTCCCGCGAAACGCTCCTCCGTCGATCCACTTATGACCTGATCGGACTGCCTCCGACGCCGGAAGAGCGAGAACACTTCCTGGCGGACCAGAACGACCGGGCCTACGAACGCCTGATCGACTCGCTGCTCGCCCGTCCACAATATGGGGAACGCTGGGCACGGCACTGGCTCGATGTGGCTGGGTATGCCGACTCGGCGGGTGTGCTTTCCGAGGATCGCCCGATCCAGAATTCGTTTCGCTACCGCGACTATGTGATTCGGGCGTTCAATAGCGATAAGCCCTACGATCGGTTCCTGCAGGAACAACTCGCTGGCGATGAGCTGGTCGACTACTGGACCGCGTATGAGACTCGTGATGTCCTGCCCGATGAAGTGATTGAAGCGGTCACCGCAACTGGGTATCTGCGCTGTGCCGCCGATTCGAGCCGCCCCGACTTCAGCACGATCAAGAACGCCGATGCTCAGTACTACTACCCCACGATCAACGACACGATGCAGATCGTCGCGTCGTCGACGCTGGGGCTGACGCTGCAATGTGCCCGCTGCCACAGCCATAAATACGATCCCATCTCCCAAGCAGAGTTCTATCGCGTTCAGGCGATCTTCATGGGAGCGTTTCGCCCCAAGGAGTGGATCCCTCAGATGGAACGCCGCATCCTCGTCGCGTCGGCCAAGCAGAAGAAGGCCGCCGATGAGAACAATGCCCGCGTGGACGCTGAAATCGCCAAACTGAAAGCCGAAATCGCAACGCTGCGAACCACACAGAAACAGAAGCTCTTCGATGACCGGCTGGCCACAGTCTCCGAACCAATCCGGGCCGATCTGCAGGCCGCTCTCGCCAAGCCCGCTGACCAGCGGACTGAGGTGGAAAAGTACCTCGTCGCGACATTTCAGCCGCTGCTCCAGCCCGATGATGCGACGCTCGACAAGCTGTTGCCAGAGACCTATCCCGATTACAAGACGGCGGTCGAGCAGAACATCGCAGCTGTGGCCGCACTTGAACGTCAGCGGATGCATTTCGACGAGTTGCGTGCGTTGTATGACCTTCCCGGGCCGGTGGTGACGCCCTTGCTCAGACGTGGTGATGCACTCACACCGGGAGCCCCGGTCGAGCCCGGCGTGCCACAGGCCCTTGCCACCCCGGTGGCGTTCCAGTGGAGTCCTCCCGCAACGGAGGCCAGGACGAGCGGACGGCGGCTGGCGTTCGCGAAATGGCTGACCCAGCCCGATCACCCGCTCACTGCCCGGGTGATGGTGAACCGCATCTGGATGCAGCACTTCGGGCAGGGGCTCGTGTCGACTCCTGAGGACTTCGGTCTGCTTGGTTCGCCGCCCAGCCATCCGGAACTGCTCGACTGGCTGGCCAGGGAGTTCGTCGAGAACGGGTGGAGTATCAAACACGTGCACCGCCTGATCATGAACTCGACCACGTGGCGTCAGCGGTCGGTTGGCGACCCGGCGCAGCTGGAACTGGCGACCAAACTCGACCCCGACAACCGCTGGCTCTGGCGGCAATCGCTGCGTCGACTCGATGCGGAGCCGGTCCGGGATGCGATGCTCAGCGTGTCTGGATTGCTTGACGCATCGCTGTACGGTCACGCCATCCCGGTGGCACGGCGTCCGGATGGGGATGTGACAATTGCCGACGGCCAGAACGAGCGGCGGCGTTCAATTTATGTCCAGGTTCTGCGGGGCAACCCGCTGACGATGTTGCAGGCCTATGACCAGCCGGTGATGGAGACCAACTGCACCCGTCGAGGTCGGTCGACTGTGTCGACTCAGGCTCTGACTCTGCTCAACAGTGAAACCGTAGTCGGCTATGCCCAGGCATTCGCCGACCGCGTGCTGAAAGACGCCCCCGATTCGCCAGTCGCCCGGGCGGTGTTGCTCACCTACGCCCGCGAGCCCACGCCAGAAGAGCTGGCGGAATTCTCGGGCTTCCTGTCCCAGCAACAAGCCCGCTATGCCTCCAGCGGAGAGGTTCCCGAGGCTGTCGCAAAGAAAGCTCTGGCCGACCTCTGCCAGATGCTGCTGGCCTCGAACGAATTCGTGTACGTCGACTGATCTCCTCAAGGAACTGCGATGAATCGCGAAATCGTCGAACTCGAACAGCGACTCGCCCGGCGTCAGGCAATCTGCCGCATGGGGAGTGGTTTCGGAGGTGTGGCCCTGGCAGCCATGCTCGGGAAGCTGGATCGGCCGGCACTCGCTGCAGGGGCTGGAACACACAACTTACAGGTCAAATCCCCCCACCATGCTCCCCGCGCTCGGGCAGTGATTCAGCTCTTCATGCACGGAGGCCCGAGCCAGGTCGACCTGCTCGACCCCAAACCGGAGTTGAGTCGTTTGAGCGGCCAGGCACCACCGAGCGAAGTGGCTGATGACGAGAACCGGACCACCTACCTGCTCGGCAGTCCCTTCAAGTTCTCGAAACACGGCGAGAGCGGTCTGGAGTTCTCCGAAGTCCTCTCCGGCATCGCCAGCCATGCTGACGACATCGCCGTGGTCCGCTCCATGTTCACCGAGCATCGCAACCACGAGCAGGCGATCTGGATGGCCAACACCGGGCTGATCGTCTCCGGACGCCCGAATATCGGAGCCTGGGTCGCGTACGGACTCGGGGCTGAAAGCCAGAACCTGCCCGCGTATGTGTCGCTGCCCGACCCGACCGGAATGCCCGTCGACGGAGCCCGGAACTGGTCATGTGGGTGGTTGCCCCCGGTCTTCCAGGGGACGGCGATTCGTTCCGAGGGGATGCCGGTTCTGCACCTGCAGCCGAAGACAGTTCGTGCCTCTGAGGTCGATCACGGGCGGCTCGAACTGCTCCGCCGACTCAACGCCCGACATCAACAGAGTCGGCCCGGTGAACTCGAACTCGATGCCCGTATCGCCAGTTTTGAACTCGCTGCCCAGATGCAGCTGAGCGCGACCGATGCCCTCGACCTGAGTCAGGAAACGGCTGCCACACAGAAGATGTATGGTCTCGACCAGGACAAGACTCGCTCCTACGGCAAACGCTGTCTGATGGCGCGGCGACTGGTCGAACGCGGTGTCCGCTTCATCCAGCTCTTCATGGCGGGCCAGCCGTGGGACACCCACTCGAACAATACCGATGGAATTCGCAGCTGTTGTGGGCAGACTGACCAGCCAATCGCGGCATTGCTGACAGACCTGAAGCAGCGAGGGCTGCTCGACTCGACGATCGTGCAGTGGGGCGGAGAATTCGGTCGTACGCCGGGGGCCGAACAACGAGGCGACAACAAATCAACCGGGACGGAAGGTCGCGATCACCACCCCTATGGCTTCAGCATCTGGCTGGCCGGTGGGGGAGTTCGTGGCGGGCAGACTTATGGAGCGACCGACGATTTCGGCTATCGAGCGATCGAACACCGGACGCAGACAGCTGATCTCCACGCGACGATCCTGAACCAGCTCGGACTTGATCACGAGAGACTGACTTATCCACACAACAGCCGAGACGAACGCCTCACCGATGTTTACAAGGCGAAGGTGATTCAGGAGTTGGTCGGGGCGTAGTTGTCATTGAGAGAGAAGTGCGACACCCACATCCCGAGACGCTCGATCTTCTGGTTATGACCCAGACGGTGGCTCGTACCAGCCCGCACGACCGTCATCCAGGTTAGAAATCGAGGGTTACGATTCGGCCAGGGACCAGGCGAATGTACTTCTCCTGGGCGGTGTCACCATACTTGGCAACAACGCGGTAGATGTGCGGAATGCCGGGGACGAGCGGCTCGGACTCCATTCGCCACAGTGACGGATCTCTGCGATCCTGGAAACCTGAAAACCCGTCTTTTGTACGATACTCGTAAGTTCCATAGACGCGAACCGAAGTCGCGCCGGGAGCCCGGACATCAACGATACTGATCCGCGGATGCTTGTCGACAGGGATCGGTCGCATCGGACGCTGGTACGTCTGTCCCAGGGTTCCGGGGGGCGGAGCAACATCGGGAGTCGGTATCAGAGTCGGCGCAGCCATCGGAATTCCCATCATGGGAGGCTCACCGAAGTCAGCACCTCCGCCGTAGATCGGACCCAGCGGTGCCGGA
Source organism: Planctomycetota bacterium (assembly GCA_003669575.1). GTDB lineage: Bacteria > Planctomycetota > Planctomycetia > Planctomycetales > Planctomycetaceae > TH-plancto1. The sequence goes on from QWOR01000215.1 coordinate 6,842, forward strand.
CCGTAAACCGCACCTCCCTTGCCGCAATTGCACCCGGCGTGGACTGCAGATGACAGCATCGCAACTCCGACCGCCACCA
>QWOR01000369.1 GCA_003669575.1 Planctomycetota bacterium
CGGCTCCAGAGGCTGATAAAGATGAAAGTCGATCGCTGCCGAGATCACAGCCACAACAGGGAATTTCCGCGCGGCTCGATAGGACAGATTCAGCGCTCCATTGCCTCCCATCCCCACGCCAATCACTCCGAAGTGAGGCGGCTGGATCCCCCAGCGCGTCTCGATCCAAGGGACGACTTCCGATTGCACCCAACCGAGCGGGCCAGCTTCGGGGAACTCGGTTGTCGGGACGGAGAGCCACCACGTGCGGCCAGCGAGCGGGCAAATCACCGGAACCGGAGACGACTCGATGATCGCCCGCCAGTCTTCCCGCTGTGACGGTGAGAGTCCGTCGAGATCGTGAAAGAAGAGGATCGCCTCGGTGAAGGGGCCAGCTGCCGGCTCCCACGCTTCGACAACATGTCCACCAATGGTCGATCGAACCCAGTTCCCGGAAGCCATCGGTCTTGGTCTCTCTATCCGTCACTCAGGCAGGCAGTCCCGATCAATCGCACCATGCGATTGGAGAGTTCGACCAGCGTGGCGACATCGACCTCCTCGGCCCGGGTGTTCTCGCCCAGCTTCAGTCCCTCGAGCAGTTCAACCACCTGCGGTCGGGTGATGTGCCCCTTATAGAGAGTGACCATAGCCCCGCACAGATGCTTACGCCTGAGGGTGAAAACACGCCTTAAAAAGTCGTGGAAGAACTCGCGGTTCTCGATCTTCGCCGCCTTCTCCGGATCAGGGGTCAGCAAAACCACTGCCGAATCAACCTGCGGTCGCGGCCAGAAGACCTGCGGTCCGAGCTTCTTGAGGATCTGAATCCGGCACTGCGACTGTAGCCAGATCGCCATTGCGCCGTATTCAGCTGTTCGGGGCGGGGCCATCATCCGCTCAGCCATCTCGAACTGGACAGTGACCACCATGCGATCCCAGGGCATCCCCGTCGCAATCAGGTTGCCAATGATCGGCGCGGCGACGTGGTATGGCAGATTGGCCGTCAACTTCAGTCGGCGATCAGGATCACGAGCCAGTTCCCGTTGGACCGCTTCCAGCACATCGGGGTGCAACTGGTTCTTGTTCTTCAGGGCATCCGTCAGCAGGTGCGTGACGTTATCCATGCCCGCTGTGGCTTCGAGGGCCAGCTTGTAGACGTTTTTGTCGACTTCGACCGTAACGACATGCCCGGCTTTCGCGGCCAGGAATGTTGTCATGCCACCTGTTCCGGTCCCGATCTCCAGCGCGACATCGCGCGAGTCGAGTTCCGCGTGACGAACCACAAACTCGATCAGATTCAGATCGATCAGGAAGTTCTGCCCGAGGTCGGAGCGAGGATGGAACCCGTTGGCGTCGAACATCCGCATCAAATGCGTGCGTGTCTGGCGTTCGGAAGCATCCACCGGAGTTCTCTCTCGAATCGGGTCAGCTTGACATGTGACCGCAGCACTCAACAAAAAAACGCCCAAAGCTGGGCGTTCGTCTCTCAGAGATGGCGGTGCGGGCCAGCCCTGCGTTGCTGATTTACAAGCGGAGAGGGGGGGATTCGAACCCCCGGTCCCCTTTCGAGGACACAACATTTCCAGTGTTGCACAATCGGCCGCTCTGCCACCTCTCCCGCGATCTCCGCGCGTCATCACAACGCACGGATTCGACACGGTGAACTACTCAGCTGCAGCTGTTTCCTTGGCCGCCTTGCGGGCGACAACTTCCGCCTGCAGAGCTTCCTTGTCAGCACAGCGATTCAGGCGATTGGTGATCTTCCGCACTTCCGCGCGGGCCTGACGCCAGATCGGGTCACGACGCAGGAGCTTCTCCTGGTCCTTACCCTTCGCGTCACCGGTGTTCAGACTCGAACTCATCTTGTCCAGCCGAGTCTTGGCCAAACCCAACTGCCGTTCCAACAATGCACGATCCAAAGCCATGGCAGGCATTCCTTTTAGTCGACTCTTGGTCCCCGTGGGAAGCCAAGTAGTGTCGCAAACCATGACTGGAAATGCAAACTCGAAGCCGCCGAAGACGCCGCAAACCAGAACACCTCCCCTAACCCGATTCCCGAAAAACACTTACACCACACACACCGCTTCGCATCCGATAGATTTCACCTGGGATTACACACGTTCTGGCTGTGCTAATGGTCGGCGGACTCACTGTCCAGTCCAGCCTACACGGCCTGCGTGATCATTCCATTTCACATTCAAGATCTACTAACATCAAGATGTACTGATCCTTTCGTCAATTCAGGTGGATGTGATGCTGCTGACCAGCTGTCGGGTATTCGGTTTATTGATCCTGTCTACGCTGATCTGGAGCACCAACGACTCAGAGGCATTCACTCAAGCCCCCGCTCCCATCGAACTCGGCAACCGCCGTGAACTCTTCATCGATGACTACCTCGTCGCGGAGATGAAGCAGACCCAGCTGCTGGTGCACCAACCGGTTCGCGAAGAGATTGTGGCGGAGTGTGATGCCCCGTGGGAGGGGAACGGCTGTGGGTACTACTCGGTCCTGTTTGATCCCCAGGACTCGATCTACCGCATGTATTACCACGCGTGGCAGATCCCGACGGGTGTGAAGGGGGAAGAGCCAGACTTTCCGCTGACGATCGCGTACCGCCAGAGCCGAGACGGGATCACCTGGGAGCGGCCGAACCTGGGCCTGTGCGATTTCCGCGGCTCGAAGGACAACAACATCATTCTCGACAAGATGGGGGACGGCTCGCAGTGCCACGACTTCTCGCCCTTCATCGACGAAAACCCCGATGCCAAGCCCGAGGCCCGCTACAAGGCCACCGGGGCGAGCATGCAGACAGACAAGGGCGTGTGGGCCTACCAGTCCGCCGACGGTATTCATTGGACCCCGATGGCCAGCACTCCGGTCTTCGCCGGAGGAGCGTTCGATTCGCAGAACATCTCGTTCTGGTCCAAGAAGGAACAGCAATACGTTCTCTACTACCGGATTTTCTCGCAGCCCGGCTTCACGGGAACACGTCTCGTCAATCGGGCAGTCTCGAAGGACTTCCTCCACTGGACCGATGAGGGGACCGTGAGCTTCCCCGAGGGTGAAGGCCCGCAAGCCCTGGCCCAGTATTACGTCAATCAGATCAAGCCTTATGACCGAGCCCCTCACCTCTACATCGGATTCCCTGCCCGCTATGTCGATCACGGCCTGACGCCATCGACGAAACAACTGCCCGAGTGGGAGCTGCGGGAAAAACGCATGACCGTGACACCCCGTTACGGCACAGCTTTCACCGACTCGGTATTCATGACCAGCCGTGACGGCAAGAGCTTCCGCCAGAGCAACGATGTCTTCCTGCCTCCCGGGCTGCGGACGAAGCACAACTGGTCCTACGGGGACAACTACATTGCCCGGCACGTTGTGGAAACAGCCTCGACGAAAGACGATTCCCCGCGAGAGCTCTCGCTCTATGCCACGGAGTCGTATTTCACCGGTCGGAACTCGCGGCTGAGGCGGTACTCGCTCCGCATCGATGGGTTCTCGTCGATCCACGCCAAGCTACTACCGGGCGAGTTCACGACCAGACCGATCACCTTCACCGGGAAGGAACTCTCGTTGAATGTCGCCACGAGCGCTGCCGGTATGGTGCAGGTGGCGATCCACAACGCCGACGGAACACCGATTCCCGGTTACACGAAAGACGACTGCGACCTGATCTTCGGAGACTCAATCAACTACCGCGTCAGCTGGAAAGGGAACCCCAGCGTCGCATCTCTGATCGGCAAACCGGTGGTACTCAAGGTCTCGATGCGAGAGGCGGATCTCTATTCGCTGATATTTGAGTAAGGGAAGGAGCTGTCGAGCTCCCCATCAATCAACAGCCCCGCCTCCATCCTCCCCGTTTAAGGCTTAAAGAAGATCAATGAGAGTGGAGCCTCGATCACTCGATCACTCGATCACTCGATCACTCGATCACTGAGGGATCGACTGAACCTTGAATTCCCGGCCCTCGACGGAAACGATTCCCAGTATGGCGCCGTCTTTGTGAGCGACGAGGGCCCCGCCGTGGTGCTGGATCGAGAGTGGGAGGTCGGGGTCGAGCGACCAGGCGTTCCCCTCAGCCGTGAAGAGACCAGCTGCGACAAAGACCGGAGGCTGCTCTCCACCCGTGACCAGGAAGCAGTCCTCGGCGATATTGATCGGGCGCAGTTTGGCTTCCATATTCGCGGGGAAGGCGGGAGAACTGAAAGCCTGGCTGTTGCCTTTGGCGGCGATCATTCGAGCCTCGTCGTAGACCTCAGAGCCGATGGTCAGTGAAGCAGTGCCCGCGATTTCATCCTCAGGCACGGTCATCAAATCGGCGGGACCGTAAACCTTTTCATCCAACGTCAGGACCCAGCCCGAACGGGTCCGCTGCGAATTGCGAAGCAACCCATCGTGCGTCCACTGCAGCTTCGCAGCGGTAAGCACGGGCAGTTGTGTCGGTGGCGGCACCGGGCAGGCCCCGAGTTCCGGCTGCCACTCGAACCACTCTTTCTCGGCTTTGGGGGCGAGTCGATACCGATAGCCATCGCTGACGGGATCGCCGGGGGTCGCGGGGACAGCGACTCCAATCCCCCCCTGGACCAGGCTCTCCACCGGGCCGATGTGGACTGACAACTCGGTCAGTCCACCGTTGAAGCGAACGCCCGACATGTTCCAGAACACCGTTCCCGACCGGATCAGATCACGATACTCAGGCCGGATGTAGACGCGAGCCTCAACGCGGCTTTGGTTCAGATTGAGTCCCGACGAGATCACTCCGCCGATCCGCAAGCGGCGGTAGTAGATCGCGGTTCCGGGGGAGAGCCCCTGAGCGTCGAGTGATTCCAGAATCACCTCAATACCGCCCGGGAAATCCAGGTCGGGCAGCGGCGACTCGGCCAATCCGCGAAACCGCTGAACCATTCGCCCCGGTTCCTGCCCGGGCTGCACTGCGATGTACTTGGCTCCCACGACAGTATCGAGTCCCGTGATCCCGGTGAGATCGAATTGCGGCCGAACGATCCAGAAGCGGCTCCCCTCGTGGGACAGGCGGCTACCATCGGGAGTCAATTTCACGCCGACGACCACTTCTTTAAGGGAGTCGGCGAACTGTACTGATTCGACTTCACCCACCACGACACCGTGATAACGCAGCTCGTCGCCGGTCTGAATCCCGTGTCCTTCCTGAAAAGCAATCTCTATCCGCCGGGGCTGGTTGAGCCATCCGTGAATGGCGATGCCACCCACCACGAACAGAGTGAGGATCGGGATCAACCACACACCCCACGTGGGCCAGTGAAACCAGGAAGTTCGCTTCTTCGCGGGCGGGTACGACGGATCCGGCAATGACGCAGGCTTGCCGGGAGTTGCTACAGCAGGCGGGTGCGGCGGAATCGATTCGGGATGCAAGCCGCCGTCACTCGAGGCTGCCCACAGACAGTGCGGATCAAAAGCGAGCGACGCACACACGCTGAGTAGAACGAAGGTCGCAAACAGCACGACGCCTGGACCGGCTGTGAAGCTGACCAGCCCGCCGAGTTTGATGAAGGCAATCATCACCGCCACCAGCAGCACATCGAGCATTCCCCACCGGCCCAGGTGTTCCACAGCCCGGTAGGTAATCGCCCGATGCCTGGCCTGCAGCTGCCAGCGTGACTGGCACAAAAACAGAATGGCGGACAGCTTGAGCACCGGAAAAATGATCGAAAACAGCAGCACAATCACTCCCACGAACAACTCCCCTTCCGTCAGCAATCCACGCACACCCTGCAGCAAACTGCTTTCGTGGACGCGTCCCAACTGTTCAATCCGGAGAAACTTCCAGTTCACTGCGGGGAGGTAAAGCACCAGAGCGGTCAGGCTCAGGGCCATCGCCAATCGGTTACGGCTGTCTCCTGACCACCAGGCCCCGAGTTCCGATTCGCACCGACAGCAGACTTCGTCGGGCAATGAGTAAGTCGTCTGGATGAGTCCGCAACAATGACAGCTGTGAAGAGGCATGGAAGACCTGCGACAGAGCGGAGGCGGGTGGAATCGTCCCGTGAGGCTAACGAATTGGCGGACAGGCCTCTATGAAGGGAGAGCAAGCTTGTCGTCAAAGGAATGGAGACCGTTAGAGAGAGGCCCAGACGATCACATATCGACTCCGTACCACAGCCCCTGGCCCCGATACGAACTGGCTGCCCTTTCCCCGAAAGATTCTAGGCATCGACTGGTATCAGTTTCGGCCGAATCTCAAGCGATTTTTCAGGATGTTGCGAAATCGCCACACCCGCTTTCCGGCGGGACTGTCTTCGGACAGATGTCATCGAGCCTTCGAGTGGTAAATTTGAGGCGGTCCATGATTGGAAGTGGTTGACTTCACAATCACCCGGACCACGAAAGCGAAAGATGATGTCGATCGCGACGACTATCCTTGGCTGGCTGCAATCCACGGCGAATTTCCCGTGGTGGGGTCTGTCCACATGCGTCGCCTCACTCCTGGGCTTGTATACCTTCTGGTCTGAAGTGATCCAGCAGCGGCCCAAGCCCCCGAACCCGCTGGCGGACGAATGCGAACAGTTGCGCCGCCAGGTCATGATCCGCGACTGGGAACTCGGGCTGACCCGACGTTTTCTGGGGACTCGCGACCTGCGAGGGCGATTAGAGCTCCTGCTGAAATCACTGGTTTCCAATTCCCAGACTGGCTTTGCCGCCATCTTCTGCCTGGTGGAGAACAGGGCCCAGCTGGAACAGTCACTTGGACTGGAACCGCAGACCAGCCGCAAGTTGCAGCTCAGTGAATCGCTGGTCAACGACACACTGAAACTTGGTTCGCTGGTCATTTCTTATGCGGAACTGGCCCGGAGCCGGGGAGTGGCCGGACTCTCCACCCTGGAGC
>QWOR01000168.1 GCA_003669575.1 Planctomycetota bacterium
GCGTTCCAGACACGGAGTATGAAACATTTCCCCTTTTGACGCCTCGAACTCCGGGTGCATCGGTACGGATGTTCCACTCCAGCCCTGATCATCGGCGATCATCAGGACGATATTGGGTCGGTCAGCTGCAATGGCGGGCAAAGCCATCAAGACCAGAAGAGCACATGTCAACGATCGCATGGGGTGACCTTCGAGCAGGAACTAGCGTGGCTTCTTCGGGCCGCCGCGAGGTGGACGTGGTCGAGGGGGACCTCCTCCACCTCCTCCGTCGGGGACCTGATTATTCAGATCAGAAAAGTCGGGGCGGTTTTTTCCGTCGGGCGGTGACGGCACGACGTGTCGAAAGACCACTGTGTTGTCGAGTTCAATGTCATCTGTCCAGATGAACCGGGCTCCCCGGAAGTCGTGTTCGAAGAAGGGCTGTTTCGGATCGACCTGTTCCTCGGTGTATTCTTTGGCGGTTTTCCATTCTGAGTCATCGAATCCGATGGCGAACCAGTTCTCCGGAATCGGCGTGTTCTCGACTCGTGGGTTCTTCGTGTCTCGCATGACGGGGCCAGTCGAGAATGACCTGGCCTTCCACTTCGCATTGGTCACGGTGCCATCGCCGAACTTCAGAATGAATCCTGCATCACCGATGTTGGTGTTGGCGTATTCCATTCCGGTGTTGGGATCGGCGTTGTCTTTCGCCATGACAGCGATGGTCATCGGGTAGCTGGGCAAAATGTCGACTGCAACGACGTTGTGCGGGATAAACCGGATCGAGTCGACCGCAACCAGTTCTCCATTGATGTACAGCATGAACCAGTTGTCGGCGTACATATTCGCCGAGATCGTGTCACTCATCTGTGGTTTACGGACCTGACCACCGGGAGCGGGCTTTCGCTCCTGAGCCACGATCCCGACGGTGATGGCACTGGCAAAGACAACGAGACACAGTCCACAGATGAATCGCTGCATCTCTACTCCTCCTCCACAATCCGGTCGGCGGAGCAGTGGGATTGATAGTCAAAAAAGTCAGGGCGAAGCGTTCGCTCTTCGACGAGAGTCATTCGCAGTGTCAGCCGCTCGGGACCATAAGGCATCTCCACAAATCGCAGCTGGCGAATGTGCCCGGTCGCCACGGAATAGGTGATCTCAATTCGTTGCGGACCGCGGTGGCCGCGCTTCTTCACAGCGACCATGAGTCGTGTGGGTGACTGACCTCCATTGTCCGCATCAGCATTCTCGATCGGCAGCAGTTGGATTTCGTAGGCCTCGCGGATCTGCTTCAGGCCGTCTTCGATCTGGATCAGTGGGATATCGTGTTCATGCCCCGGAAGATCACGATTGAAACGCGTCAGATCGCGGCTGAATCGAACTGGACCATCCGGACGAATGGCCCAGCTTGTCCGCCCGTTGCACCCTGTAATGAATGACAGGCCATCGGGTTGGTCGCGAATCAGTACGAATTGCCCTCCGTGACGAACATGCAGCACAGCCCCATCGAGCGGCGGCTTCGGTGGGCGATTGGCCTCCGATTGCTTCCCGAAGGGACGACGCGAGGCTGCAATCTCTTCGACATCCACTTCATAGGTTTTGTCGAGATGATCGTTTTGAGCAGAGATCAGTCGATTGAGTTCCGTGGCTGCGGAGACCTGAGTGGTGCCGACTTCCAGCCAGAAGAGCGAAAGGAATGCGACCACCGCAATCAAACATGCCGTGATCGCCACAGACCGCATCTGGTACCGCATAGAAGCAGGCGGCAACGCTTCAGCTGGGCTCAACGGCGTTGGATTTCCCTGCGAAATCGACTGTAGCTCCCCGCGCAAGCGGTCGTGCAACCAGCAGGCTCGAGTGAATTGACGAATGTGGTCAGATGACGACCTCAGCCAGTCTTGCAACTCGCGAAGTTCGTCACTGGTCAAATCGCCATCAAAATAACGAGAGATCAGATCACCAGGGATGTGTGTCATGGTGCACATCCTTCCGACGAGTTTTTTCGCTCGATGCAATCTCGCAGCTGGTCTCGGAGGCGCTGTAATGCCTTGGCCACAGAGTTGGCCGACATCCCGATAAGTTCCGAAATTGATGCCGGTTTCAAGTCACGAGTGTAGCGCATCTCGATGAGTTCACGGGCACGTCCCTCCAACTGATTCAGGCAGTCCCGTAGAAAGCCCAGCGAAGCTGTCTCCTCGGGCAGGCTGGTCTTGAATGACCCGGCCATCAGGTCAACCACATCGTCATCGAAAATCAGATGGTCGCGTTTCTCGCGCCGCCAATAGAGTCGAATCTGATTCTGAGCGATGCCGATCGCCCATGAGACGAATGGGCGGCTGGTGTCGTACCTCTCAAATGATTCGATCACTGCGACCGCGGTTTCCTGCAGCACGTCATCCCGAACAGAAAAATCTCTGACAACGGACAGCACAAACGCGGACACAGCTGGTTGAGCCAGTGTCCATAATCGAGCTGCTTGTCGGGTCTGATTGTCCAATACGGGACTCCTGAAGATGGATTGTCTCCTATTCGAGTTATCAATCGAGCGCAAATTATGACCGACTTTTTGCCTCCTGGGAGGTCAACGAGTCACCATCTTTGTGGTATTCCTCGGCCTTTGCTTTCAAAAGCCTCTCACAATGAGAGGGCGAGCTGGGGCGGGATTGGCAAGTCGCTATGAGAAGGGATAATCGCAATCCAGTGGAGGAATTGGCTGGTGCCGAGGTCTATACCTTGTGTCCATGTGCCCCCTCCTCCTGTACACAGCCTTTCTCCAAAGTGCTCGAGGCAGATTCAGTGGCTATGGGGGTTAAATTCGTGCAGGTTTCTGCTGCATTGTTGTAACTCATTAATGGAGCATTGTTTCGGGTAATGTCGTGGGGCATCTCGTTGTGGGTGGTCGTGATGGCCGTCGTTTTCGGCGTGTAACTGCTGGGGCTCGCGGAAGTCAGTGAGATTGGCGGCATCAGGAGTGCGGAGGCAGCTCGTTGTATTTCGTGAGTCGCTTTGGCTATTGAGTATTTCGAGACCTTTGCTTGGACTGCCCGGGCCGGTGGGGTAAAGCTGAGATCGGGCGGGACTGTGGAAATGGTCAGATGGAGGTGAGGTGGGTTGTTTGGGGTGTTCGAGATTGCAAGTAGTAACGATCAATCTCATCATAACTTCCTCAACAAATGTCGTTGCGGTATTACCACCGGATTTGATCTCGGGCATCTGACATCGTCTGTCGTCCATTCACCAAGTTTCTGCAAAACAGAGTGCCTCGCCATGCTGCAAGAATACTGGCTCCAATCGTTCTCGGGGTTGGTTGGCTCTCTTTGGCAGGGGGCACGTCATCGCGTGGCCTGGCGAAGTGGGAGAGAGCAGCGGCAGGCTCGCCGGAATGAGCGGTGGCGGGCGGAGACTCTGGAGAGCCGGACACTGTTGGCAGCTCTGGTGTCTTTGAATAGCTCGTCCCCGACCTTGGCTGAGAATGGCGGGACAGCTGTGGTCACAGCCACCTTGAACGAGGCACAGGATCACGATGTGTTCGTGAATCTGAATCTCGGCGGGACTGCGGGCAATAACGTGGGGTATAGCGCCACGACGAGCGCAGCTCCGATCACGGTGGATGGCAACTTCAGTGACTGGCGAAACAACCCGAATGTGATCTTCCGGACAGATGGCCTCAACGATACGCACGACACAGACACAAACGGGGCACTGAATACTCCCGCGTATGTGAACCATCCGGATGTGGATCTGGTGGAATTCGGAGTCACGCACGACGACAACAACATCTACTTCTACTTCCGGTCCACCGGAATCATCGGACGGACCCAAGTGCCATCCCAGGGTAAGGCAGCTGGACGGTACTACGCGATCGTCACGATGGATGTCGACAATAACGATGTCACGGGCTATCCGCTGCACGAAGGGGGGTATTACCCGACGAGCAATGGTTACGACATGAATTCGGAGATTGAGTACTACGGTGGCCAGTTCAACACGGGGCACTACCTCAATCATGGGGCGACCGACGACGTATCACTCGCACAGGCCTTCGCTCAGCAGTCACAAGGCGGATACGACTTCTCCAAGTTGAAAACGTTGGATATCCAGGGCCCATTTGCTCCGGGTTACGTCAATATCCTCCCCGGGACCTATGACTACTACACGCAGTGGGTCTACAAGAACAACGACCCGGCACGCGGTGGGAACGATTCAGTCACGTTCGTAAAGGACAAGGGGCCCGTCGTCGAAGGGATCATCAAGCAGGTGGTCTCAGCCGACGGGCATCAGATGGAAATGATCGTGCCGTACAAGGGATTCCTGAAGGATGCTCAGGGGAATCCGATTGTCGATGTCGGCAAGATCCTGGACCTCTCATTCTCACTGGAAGCCAGTGGGGAACTGGCTCCCGGTGGACAGTGGGCTTCTGATACGGCCGACCCCATTGACGGCTATCAGCTGACTGCTACCTCGGCGATGCCGGTCAATGTCATTCGCATCCCGGCGGGTCAGACCTCCGCCACCCTCACGTTGAAGGGGCTGGCAGACAACACATTCAATCCGAGTCGGACGGCTGCGATTGAAGTGAGCTCTGTCGTCGGAGCAACGGAGAATGGAAATCAGGCGGTCACACTGGAGATCCAGAACGACGATGCTCCTTCGCTGTCGACCACACAGACCGTGCTGGAGTACATTGCCAACACGCCCGCCCTGGTGATTGACGCGGGAGTGAATTCGTCCGACCCGACGGGGGCGTTGTACTCGAGTGCTACGGTCTCGATCACAAGTGGGTTTGTCGCGGGGCAGGACACGTTGCTCTTCACCAACCAGTCGGGTATCACCGGGGTTTTCAACTCAGGTACGGGTGTCTTGACGCTTTCTGGTTCTGCAACGGTGGCTAGCTACCTCACCGCTTTGCGTTCCATCAAATTCCAGAACGTCAGCAATAACGCCTCGGTGGTGAACAAGACCGTTACGTTCCAGGTCAGCGGCGGCGATTTGAGTGCCACGGAGTCTCGCGGGATTCAAGTAATCTCACAGAACAAGGGACCCCTGATCTCTCTGTTTGATACGACGACCTATTTCTCGGTCGCCACAGCTCCGGTGTTGCTGGATCCGGATGTCACGATTACGGACTCTGATTCGACGAACTTCGATGGGGGTGTTCTGACCGTTCAGCTGGTGGATAACGTGGAGGACTCCGACATGCTGGAGATTCGCAGCCTGGGCTCGGCAACCAGGGGCCTGCGTCTTGACCTGTCGAAAATCCTCTATAATGGCGTCGTCATTGGAAGCTTTGCGGGAGGGAAGAATTCCCTGCCGCTGGTGATCTCCCTGAATTCGGAGGCCACGCCTGCAATTACTCAGGTGTTGTTGCGGAGTATCACTTATCGCAGTGCCTCGGGGACGCCATCCATGTTGCCCCGGGTGGTTCGGGTGACTCTGACGGATGGAGATGGAGGAACCAGCCTGCCAGTGTCAAAGACTGTCCGGCTGACCACATCGAATATCCCGCCGGCGATTGGTGCGTTTGATGCCACGGTCAAGTACACCGAGAATTCAGCTGCCATTCTCGTCGACTCTAACGCCACGCTGATCGATCCCGACTCCGCAAACTTTGATGGAGGATCCGTTTCGGTGGCAATCTCCTCGAACGCTCTGGCATCCGATCGCCTGGAGATTCGGAATGTCGGCACCGGGGCGGGGCAGATTGGAGTAAGCGGGGCCAATGTCCTCTATGCGGGCATCGTGATCGGCAGCTTCTCGGGGGGGGGCGGTCCAGTTCCTCTGGTCGTCTCGCTGAATGCGAATGCGAATCTCGTCGCGGTCCAGGCCCTGTTACGAAACGTGACCTATCGCAACGATTCCGATAATCCCGGCACGCTGACTCGCACGATCGGTGTCACTGTGGCTGATGGCGATGGCGGAACAAGCGACGCGGTCAGCAAGCTGGTCGAGGTGATGGCTCGCAATGACGCTCCAGTGATTGCAGGGTTCGACACAACGGTCAGCTACACCGAAGGTTCAGCTGCAGTACTGGTCGAGAGCAATGCGACAGTCACGGATGTCGATTCTCCGAACTTTGAAAACGGTCGACTGGTGGCACAATTGATCGCTAACGGCCAAAGCACGGACCGCCTGGAGATTCGTCATCAGGGGACGAGTACGGGGCAGATTGGTGTGGATGGCACCACCGTGCTGTACGGTGGTCAATCGATCGGGACTTACTCCGGGGGAATTGGAACAGGGGCTCTTGTCGTCACGCTCAGCGTCAATGCGACGCCCCAAGCTGTCCAGGCACTGCTGCGGAATATCACATTCCGCAACATCTCCAGGAACCCGAAAGACCTCGTTCGAACACTGCGAGTTTCCGTCACCGATGGCGACGGAGGGACCAGCAATCTGCCGACGAAGTCGGTCCAGGTGACAACCACGAACGACGCCCCGGAGATTGGGTTGTTCGACACCGCTGTCACTTATAAAGCCAAATCCGCAGCGATTTTGCTCGACACGAACGCGACGGTGACGGACCCCGACTCGGTGAATTTTGAGGGAGGCAAGTTGACAGTCGGACTCACGGCCAATGCCCAGGCGGACGATCGTATTGAGATCCGCAATCTGGGCACCTCAGCGGGACAAATTGGTATCAACAGTTCGAACGTGACCTATGCCGGAGTCGTCATCGGATCATTCACGGGTGGGGTCGGATTGACGCCCCTGGTGGTGACATTTAACGTGAATGCCACGCCGATCATCGTTCAATCCCTGTTGCGGAATCTGACCTATCGCAGTGTTTCGCTGACTCCGTCGACGCTGACTCGCACCGTCAGCGTGTCGTTGACAGATGGAGATGGTGGAGCCAGCCA
>QWOR01000251.1 GCA_003669575.1 Planctomycetota bacterium
AGCAGCAGGTCGAACGAGCAGAACACGCCGATCAGTCCCGACTCCAAAACCAGCAGGCAGATGTAGAACTCGGCGGCCCGCTCTTTGATCGATTCCCAGGAGATCAGCACGGCACTGATCGTGAGCAGGGCCGTCAGTGCGATCAGGCACAGACTGACTCCGTCAGCGCCGAGAAAGAACTCCAGCTTGACCTCCGGGTGATTCAGGACCGACTCGACGTTTTTCTCGTCATGGACATGATCCAGAGTGGTGTAAGTCAACCAGGTGTGATGCCATTCGATGCGTGGCTGAACTGGCTGACTGGCGGTGGAGATGACCTGATCCCGGTACTTGGCGACGCAGGTGACCGCGACGCAGAACGTCAGCACCGAGCCGACAAGCGCCATCCAGCGAGCCGTATTCTGGCCAGCCGAGTCGCGGAACAGCATCAACAACACCGCTGTTGCCAGCGGCAGGATCATCAGTGCGACGAGAAATCCGATCATCGGAGGCAACAATTCAAAAAGAGATCAGAATGATTGACGATCGAGTGACTTCGTTCGGTTCCCGTACGGGAGCCGAACGGCTTACTGTCCTGCGAACAACTGCATGACACAGACCACGCAGCCGATCGCGGCGATCAGCATCGTGGCGGCGTATGCGGGAGTCAGCCCGCCATGCAGTCGACGAGGAGCCTGACTCAGGAATCCCGGCAGGGCTCCGAACGAATCGACGACCCCATCCAGGATGTACTTGTCGAACAATGCACAGATGGTGGCGATCAGGCGAATCGGAGCGACCACGATCGCTGTGAAGATCTCGTCGAAGAAGAACTTTCCTTGCGACAGGGCATACAGCGGGCGAAGTCCGGATTCCAGCTTGGCGGGAATCTCGGGCGACTTGATGTACCACTTGTAGGCCACGGCGATGCCGCCGAGGGCGATGAACGCACTCAGAATCATGAGTCCCAGGTGGAAGCCGTGTTCTTGAGCCGCGGGCAGGCCGGGCGTGTGTTCGAAGTAGCCGGAGAACAGGTGCAGCGGACCGACGAAGCCCACGCCGATGGCGAAGATCGCCAGGATTCGAAGCGGCCATGCCATGGCGGGCGGTGCATCGTGCGGGTGATGGCCTGCCTCTTCGGGAAACTTCTCCGGACCCCAGAAGGTCATGAAGTAGGCCCGGAAGGTGTAGAACGCAGTCAGCAGGGCGGTCAGAACGGCGACGGCAAAGATCACGGTGAAGAACTGGCCATGACTGCTGTGCATGCCTTCGGCCAGGGCTGCGAGAATGTCGTCCTTACTCCAGAATCCAGCCAGCAGTGGGAAGCCTGCCAGAGCGAGAGCCCCGCACAGGAAAGTCCAGTGCGTGATCGGCAGCACATGACGCAACCCACTAAATCGCCGCATGTCGATCACATCCCCCATCGAGTGCATCACACTTCCCGAGGCGAGGAACAACAGAGCCTTGAAGTAGGCGTGCGTAAACAGGTGGAACATCGCGGCCATGATCGCGAAGTTCGCGAACTTCGGCCCGGCAGCTGCGGCTCCCAGAGCCATGAACATGAATCCGAGCTGGCTGACCGTGGAATAGGCCATGACCCGTTTCAGGTCGTACTGCGTCAGAGCGATCAGAGCGGAGATCAGAGCGGTGGTCGCCCCGATGCCCGCGACAAAGAGCTGAACATTCGGAGCCATCATGAAGAGTGGCGTGGAACGAGCAACCAGGTAAACACCGGCGGTGACCATCGTCGCCGCGTGAATCAGGGCGCTGACCGGGGTCGGGCCTTCCATCGCGTCAGGCAACCAGACATGCAGTGGGAACTGGGCCGACTTGCCCATCGCTCCAATAAAGAGCAGCAGACAGATGGTCGGAATGGTGCCGGGATGTTGTTCGTTGATCTTCTGGATCAGTTCCGGGTTGAACAACACCCGCTGGAAGTCGACGGAGCCGAAGGTCTTCCAGATCTGGAACACGCCGGTGATCAGACCGAAGTCACCGATCCGGTTCACGACGAAAGCCTTTTTCGCGGCAGCTGCAGCTGCGGGCTTCTTGAACCAGAATCCGATCAGCAGGTAACTGCACAGTCCGACCGCTTCCCAAAAGGCAAACAGCTGGATGTAGTTCCCGGAAAGGACGAGCATGCACATGGAGAAGACGAACAACGACACCGCAGCAAAGAAGCGGGGATATCCCGGATCACCGTGCATGTAGCCCGAGGCGAAAATCGCCACCAGCAGGCTCACACCCGTCACCATGGCCAGCATGATCGCCGCGATGGCATCCGCTCGCAGATCCACCCGCACCTGCATGGTGCCGATGTCGAGGAACGTATAGCCCTTGGCAATTGCCCCCCGCTGGGGCGTGATGACCTGCTCATCGGTGGGCTGGAAGGAGATTTGCTTGTCGGCTTCGACCTTGGCTTCTGAGGTCAGCCCCGAAACGAATGTGGTCGGCACGATCTTGGTCAGCAGGACCAGCGAACAGCCGAAGGCAATCGCCAGGGCTGCCACGCAGGGCACGTGGCTCCGCTCCCCGAGGAAGAGCTTTCCCAGGAGGGCGATAATGCCAGCGGCCAGCAACGGCGCCCCGGGTATGAGCCACAGAATCAGTTGTGCTTGATCAGACATGGGTAGCGGTCTCCTCGCGGTTCGGCCGCTGGGGAGTCAGAGGAGTCTTTGGATCGATGGGCAGTCCAGCGGGAGTCAGTGTTGGCTGGACCGGGTGAGTATCCGGCAAAAATGCACCGGCGGAGGTGTCATGTCCCACGGGTGACGGCATGTCGTCCTCCCGCAGGGCACTCCAGAGATCCATGTCGAGCGACTTGGTTCGGTGGTACAGAGACAGGATCAAAGCCAGTGCCAGACCTGCTTCGCATGCAGCCACCGTCAGGATGAAGATCGTGAAGATCTGTCCCTCGTTGTTGCCATGCATCTTGCCGAAGGTCACCATCGCCAGAGCGACGCCGTGCAGCATCATTTCCGCCGACAGAATCACCGAGATCAGGTTGCGACGAGTCAGAAATCCGATCGCACCCAGTGCGAACAGAGCTGCTGAGACGAGTAGTGTGGGTTGGATTGAGCCGTTCATAGCGTCCCCTGCGCCCGACGCGGCGCTAATGCGATGGCTCCGATGCTGGCGATCAGCAGCAGCGTGCCACCGATCTCCACGGCGAACAGATAGTCTGTGAACAACGAGCGGCCCAAGCCTCGCATCTGGCCCAGTTCTTCGTTGGGAAGAGGTCGGCTGCTCTTGTGGATGTCGGCGGCGTTCAACTTGATTTCAAGATTGAGCGATTTATTGGCGGCGGCGACCTTAGTGGCCCGAGCACCGTCCACGGTTTGCTGGGCGGCAGCTGACTGGAAAGTGATCAGCAGCAAACCGAGCAGCGTAAACGCGGTGACCGAGGCACAAAACGGCTGGCGGGACGACATGTCATAGGACGAGGTCCCAGCCTGCTGGGCCAGCATGATCACGAACAGGAAGGTCACGATGATCGCACCCGCGTAAACGATGATCGTTGCCGCTGCGAGAAACGGGGCCGACTGCAGGAGGAACAGGCCGCAGACACCGAGCGTCACGACAGCGAACCAGAGTGCGGCGTAGACCGGGTTCCGGCTCGTAATCATCAGCACTGCAGAAATCAGTGTCGCAGACGCGAAGACCAGGAACATCGAGCCCGAGACATCGCGGCTGCCAGCCACCAGCTGGAATCCCAGCACCAGTGCCCCGAGACAGGCCAGCCCACCGAGCGGGCGAATCGACCTCGCTCCCGGCATCATCAGCCACACGCCGCACGCGCCCAGCACGAGCGGCAGCAGCAGGGCCCAGTTGTGTTGAATCCAGTTCATGGAACAGTGCTCAGTTTTGAGTTGTCAGTGATCAGTTCGCCAGCTTCCAGTATGGGCAGTGTGAGTCATCGAGGCGTCCGGCAGGCCAGAGTTCACTGACCATTGACGACTGACAACTTCCTCCTCCCCTACTTCCCCTTCTCGATCTTGTCGTTGACCGATTCCCACGATGATGGCATCACCGCCCGTCCCTGAATCACACCCGAGCTGGAGCTGCGGGCCGAGCGATCGTCCGACTGGACGGAGGTTGCTGGAGACAGGGAGGGAAGCTGTTCGAAGTCGGAGGCCGGTCCCAGTCGTCCGCGGTGGGTACGTACCGGGTCGTAACCCGTATCCTTGGTCTGGTCAAAGACGCCGAGCAACTTTTCTTTGTCGAACAGCATCTCGTCGCGAGTGAACCCGGTCAGGTCATACAGGTGGGTCAGCTCGATCGCGTCCACCGGGCAGGCTTCCTCGCACATGCCGCAGAAGATGCACCGCAGCTCGTCGATCTCGAAAGATGAGGGGTACTTGTCGCGATCTTCCCACGGAGCCTGAGCCCCCTGGATGGTGATGCAGTTGGCTGGGCAGGCAGTCGCGCACATCATGCAGGCCACGCACTTTACCCGTCCCTGGTCGTCGCGGTTCAGGCGATGCACGCCGCGATAGTGGAGGGGCAGTGTCGGCTTCTCTTCCGGGAAGAACTCAGTCGTCGGCTGGTAGTTCGTGACGTGCTTCACCGTAGTCTTGAGACCTTCGATGATCGCAGGCAGGAACGTCGCTTCCCAGAAGCCGATGATTGGCTCTTCGACCCAGGTGACATCTTTGTTTTCGATTGGCATTCAAAACCTCTCACACGCGAAGCGGTGGTGTCTGTTGTCGTTTCCCAGGGAAATTCAATGAGCGTGGGCCACATGTCCACCGGAGGTTTCCGGCTTCGCATGGGGACGGCGTCCACTGCGGTTGAGAGCATCGTGAGCCTGCTTGACTCCGATGGCTCCCGCCACCACGAACAACAGAAGCGAAACGGCGGTCAGCCACCATTTCGACCAGCCAAACTGCAACACAGTCATCACAGCCACGACGTTCGCCGTCGACAGCGGAATCAGTACCTTCCAGGCCAGACCCATCAGCTGGTCAAACCGGAAGCGAGGAATCGTCCAGCGAATCAGCATGATCACGAGGATGACCGCAAAGACCTTGCTGAGCAGCACTCCGAACTTAAGTCCGGTTGCGAGTAGACCAGTCGAGCCCGGTTCCGCAATCCCTGGGAAGTGCCAGCCACCGAAGAAGAGAATGGCGGTCAGGAAGCTGATTGTGATGACGTGGGTGTACTCAGCCAGGAAGAACAGAGCGAACTTCATTGAGCTGTATTCGGTGTGGAAACCACCCACGAGTTCCTGCTCGCACTCCACCAGGTCGAATGGGAGACGGTTCGATTCAGCCAGAGCAGCTGTGAAGAAGATCAAGCAGGCGAGCGGCTGCGTCCAGACATACCACTGGGTGATTCCGCCCTTGGCCTGATTCAACAGGATCTGTTCAATGTTGAGAGTGCCACCCAGCAGGGCGATGCCCAGGACTGACATGCCGAGCGGGATCTCGTAACTGATGACCTGAGCACTCGCTCGCAGTGAGCCGAGGGCGCTGTACTTATTGTTCGAAGCCCAACCACCCAGAATGATGCCGTACACGGCCAGTGAACCGATTGCGAAGATAAAGACCATGCCGATATCGACGTTCGGCGCGATAATGAACCGCATGAACGACGGGGCTCCGTCGACGGGGCCGAAAGGGACGACCGCAAAGGCCAGCATCGTGGTCATCGCCGCAATACAGGGAGCGAGGATGAACAGGACCTTGTCGACGTATTCGGGGATGACATCCTCTTTGAGGATGAACTTGGCTCCGTCGGCGATCGGCTGCAGCAAACCCCAGGGACCGACACGGTTCGGTCCGACGCGGTCCTGCATAAATGCGGCAAGCTTACGCTCCACATAAATCAGGTAGGAGACAGCTCCCAGCACAGCTCCCAGCGCGGCACCGATCGTGATCACCGTTGGCAGCTGGGCCATCACCAGTGACACGACACCGCCCGATTCCGCCGGGGCGGGGGCGTCTGCTGCGAATGTCGTCAGGGTGGAAAACATGGAACTCATGGAGGTTCACCTGGACAGTGTGGCGGGCCGTCATGCCTGCCTGTGCGAGACTCAGGTTCTCGGGGAAACTTGCTCCCCGGCGATCGAGCCGACAATCCTGTCGACTCTACAGTCAGTCATGTTGCGTCGTTCACGTTGCAGCTGCAGTGGGTTCTGGTTGAGCCACTGCGGGCCCCATCTTGATGCCGTATTCACCGAGCTTACCATCGCCAAGCGAACCGAAAGCGTCGGGGATCGCCTTGGCGATTTCAGCCCGCAGCTTCACAGCATTGAACATCGCCCCGCGACCTGCGAGTTCGGAGAGGATGCGACCATCAGGACGAGCTTCGTGTGGTCCCTGCAGCGAGCGGTTGATCGCCTGAACCAGACCCGAGTGATTCACAAAGCTGCCGTCCCGCTCAGCGAACGATCCACCTGCGAGGACGAATGTCGCCTTCTTCGTGAGTGGTGAATCGAGCAGGTCGAGCACGGCCAGTGTCTTCACCGAGCCCAGCTTGCTGGCTGTGGCTGCGTTGACCTCGGGATTCGGGTCACCGCCGACGACGAACAGGGCTTCGGGCGAGCTGTTGAGTACCTGACCCGACGGGATCACGCTGCCCTGGAAGTGTTTCAGTATGGCCTCGACGCCCGCACGGTTCGGAGCCTTCTCGGCGCGGATGGTGAATTTGGCAGGTTGCACCGGCTTGCCGTGGACATCTTTGGGGAAGGTGTCGTCTTCACCTACAACGCGGGCTGGTGTCATGGAGAGCGTGATCTCTGGTGAGACACTCTTGAGCCAGCTGGCGAGGATGTACGCCTCTTCGACGGTCATCCAGGGCGAGAAGATGGCTGCGACTTTCTTCGAGCTCGACTTGCCTGCTGATTGAAACGC
>QWOR01000312.1 GCA_003669575.1 Planctomycetota bacterium
AGATGGCGAGGCCGACTATCGCCATGCCGACAGCGGTAAGAATGGACAAAAGCGGCGTCTTTGCAGCGCTGGCGACGTAGCCGCTGCTTACGCCCATGACCAGAAACAGGATCCCGCCCAGCAGCACTAGTCGTACAGGTGCCGACTGCATGATCCGCAGGAGCGCAGGCGGTGCGGTGCCGGTCAGATCGTTCATGTCACGGTCTCCAGCTGTTGTCGGTGGGGTTAAGGCGACGGATCCTCATAATATCTGCCCGCTGGGCGCTCATTGCGGCGGGGTGGCCAGGTCAAATGATGATTGGGTGCCATGGTTCTGCGAGCCGTGACGAGCGTCCCAGGGCGTTGCTTTCTGATGCACGGCTCACAGAGCCGTAGCACCCGTCGTTGTGGTCAAGTGGCACGCCCTGCAGGCTATGCGGAAGGGCGTTGCGGGTGGTGAGAGACCACGGCCTTCGCAGTGCCTCAGACCGTGTCACCCCGATGTTCTCTCACTTCTTCCCCGTCCCCTGAATGCAATACAACCTCGCCGAGGTCCGGATCAGCAGGCGATCCCCCACGATGGCGGGGGTGGCCATGCACATGTCGTCTTCGGCCAGCGTGTTGGTGTGCAGGACTTCGAACTTGTCGCTGGCTTTCAGGACGGTGGTCACGCCGTCTTCATTGAGGAAGAAGACCTTGCCGTCGTAGGCCCACGGGGAGGACGTGAAGGCCCGGCCCTGGGGGATGCGCTGGCGGCTGAAGAGTTCCTCGCCATCGGCGGCGTTATAACAGCTGACCGCCCCCATGTCGTACAACACGTAGAGCCGGTTCTGGTCAATGAGTGTGGACGGGTTGTACGGGGCGTTCTTCGGACGGCTCCAGGCGATGAACTCGCTGCTGGTCTTCCCCTCGGGCAGAGTGATGTCACCGCTCGCACCCGGACGGATGGCGTAGATCGGTTTGATTGCATCGAGCACATACCCCGAACTGATGTAGAGCAGCCCTTCGTTCTCATATGGCGTGGCAATCGTGATGCTCGACATCCCCTTCAGCGACCAGAGCAGCTTCCCCTCCAGATCGTAGGACCGCACCTCTCCGGTTCCGGCAGTGACGATCTCGGTCCGCTGGGCGTTCTTCCAGATGAACGGCGTTGACCAGTTGCTCTTCTCTTCACGCGGAGTTCGCCAGGCGAGGCTGCCTGTCTTAGTGTCGAGAGCGAGCAGGTAAGAGTCCTTCTCATTGTCGTTGACCAGATACAGCCGCCCGTCATGCAGCACCGGGGAGGAAGCTGTCCCCCAGCCCAGCCGCATGGGCTGGGGAGTGGTCCGGTGTTGCCACACTTCATTGCCATCGAGGTCGAAACAGTAGACCCCGAGGTTACCGAAGTAGCAGTAGACTCGCTCGCCATCAGTGACGGGTGTCTCCGAGGCGTAACTGCTCTTGAGGTGGATGGGCGTTTCGGGTTTCCCCTCGTGGACCTGCTTCTGCCAGAGGATCGCACCACTCTTGAGGTCGAGGCAGTAGACCTTCCACTGATGGACGGAGTCGGGAGCCTGGGGCCGATCGCCGCCAAAGTAGAGCCCCTTTTTCGGCTCTTCGGACTGGCCGACGTTGATCACTGTCGTCAGAAACACGCGGTCCCCCCACACGATCGGCGACGACCAGCCACGCCCCGGGATATCGGCCTTCCACGCCACGTTCTCGGTCGCTGACCAGATGTCGGGCAGGCCGCTGCCGTCTCCCACTCCCCGCGAGCCGGGCCCGCGAAACTGTGGCCAGTTCTCCCCGCCACGAGAGCTGGAACTGCCCGTCCCGAGCAGAAGCACGACAATAAAAATGGATGCCAACATTCTCATGGGGGTCATAACCGGGCCTTTTCTTCGAGAACCGAAGTCGGGGGCTGTGAGTCGCGAAAAGAGAGGGCGGAGGGAAGCTCGCCCGGAACGCATTGTCGCGTCTTCGTTCGAGAAAGGCGATGATGAAGCGTTCTATCCATGAACGTTGCTTGTGCATGGACCATGTGCGAAAGTCAGTTGGCCAAGTCATCCATGAAATGATCAGGTCTCCCCGATGTTCTGTACTGGCCCGCATCCCGTATTGAGGCAAATGTGATGAAGTCTGTCGTTGATCGATGCGTGGCCGGGGTGTTTCTGCTGTGCTGCATTCTGGCTTCGACACCTACTCACGCGGATGATCTCAGCCACTATATTCATCAAGACGGACCGCTGCGGGCGACATTAAAGAGTGATGCCCCCCTGCCCCTGTTTGACGCGAATCCCGCTCATCTGTGGAATCGTCTTTACGCGGTGTTTTACATTCGACCCCGCGTCCTGCCGGCGACACCGGACCATCCGGAGACGATTCGCTACGAGGGGGGAGATGTCATTGAGTTCCTGGCGTGGGGAAAAACGGAGTACTGGTCGAGCCCGGACGTGTTCGCCAAGATCAACCCGCTGCTGGATGAGTTCCTGACGACGAACGGTGCCCAGCTCATTCGTGACCCGCTCAAGCGGGCGATGCTGCAGCATGATTTGTGGGCTCCGTTTGACCATCTGATTGACCTGAATAACCGGCGGCAGGGGGATCGAGAGACTCGGACCCGTCGCAGCGTGCTGTGCTCGAAACTCGCCCGCTGCATGGACCAGCTGGCCCTTTCGACCGCGGAGATCAAAGGTTTGCCCAACACCTATGAGCTGGCTGTCGCTTCGGGGCAGTTCCCGGCGGCACATCACCAGGACGCCGCGGTGAGCTACCTGCCGCATACGCTGCTGACCGATCGCCAGGAGTGGGTGGAGATTGACTTCTATGTCCCTGAAACCCATGAGGACATTCTGGACAGGTTCATCTCACTGCATGCCCGGAATTTCATGGGGCGATCTTACTACCGCATCTTCTATCGCTTTCCCGAAGGCCGGAAGCAGGTCACCGACTACTTGAGCGAGCTGGAAGCGAAGGGCGTCGACTGGAAGAAGTCGGCTCAACACGGCTTTGGCCAGTTCCTGAAAGAGAAGCCCGAGATTCCCGTCCAGACGGAAGTGCTGCTCATGCAGCTGATGATGACGATGGACGATCAGCACCGTCCCACGCCAACGAACATTGTCGAGTCCATCCAGATTCGGGTGTTCTGCAATCTGGATGGAGCCAGTACCCCACCGACCAACACGGGCGTCGGGGTGAACATCCTGGATCATCGCCTGCAACGGCACTTGCTGTTTGATGGCCTGAAGGCGGGTGGATTACATCGCGAGCCCGAGGAACTTCCCCAGTACCGGGTAGCAATCGACGGTGCGAAACAGACTGCACCCGACTGGGGATTTGCTGACAAAGCGGTCCTGTTTCAGCAATGTACTGATTGTCATATGTCATCGCGTCTCGACCGACTGGGCGTCGTCAGCATTCCCTCGGTGATTCACTCCGGGGGGTTCGATGCCGGCGCCCAGATTGGCATTTCCCGTCCCGTCGCGATGGGACAGGAGCAGGTCCGGAGCCAACGCGTGGCCCGCTACAAATTGCGTCACGAGAGCTTTCGTCGATTGCTGGATTATCTCGAAAAATAGACAAGCTAAGGAGAGCGACACCCGTTTCGCCTGATCTCAGATGATGAGGATTCGGAGGGCCGATCACGGAAGTCGGAGTTCGAGTTGCTTGACTAGAATATTATTCTAGAACATGATTCTGAAATCATGGAGCTCAACACTCAACGTAAAGGAACCTCCAAACGGCGGCGAGATATTCTCGACGCATCGCTACGTTGTTTCATGAAGCATGGCATCGAAGCGGCCACCATCGAGCAGATCCGCGAAGCTTCCGGGGCCAGCTCGGGAAGTATCTATCACCACTTCGGCAGTAAGCAGGCGATCGCTGTCGCTCTGTACCTCGACGGCATGGAGGAGCTGGCGGTCGTGTTGCGGAACGCCATGCAGGAGCAGGATGATCTGCGACAGGGGATCCGGGATGTGATCGCCGCGTACCTGGATTGGGTCTCGCAGCATCGGGACTGGGCGTTGTATCTGTTGCGGGTGGCCACAGCTGATCTGACCCGAGACGATGCGAGCACCATCGACGAGATCAACCGCCGCTCACGTGAAGACCTGGCCCGGTGGCTGCGTCCCTTTGTAGATCGGGGCGAGATCGAGCAACTGCCCGATGAACTTTATGCCTCGCTGATTTACGGTGCAGCAACCCACTTTGTCCGGCACTGGCTGGTGGGGCGTTTGACACTTGATGTCGACTTTGTGGTCGAGACGCTGGCGCATGCCGCAAGATGTTCAATCAGTAAATCGACTCACCCTGATCGGTCCGCTACACATAAGTCTCGGAACGGCAAGGCGAAAGGACTGAAGTCCAAGGCGAATCCCTTACGATCCAGGAAGGGAGCCTCGAAATGACTAACCGAAGTCTCGGGTTATTGCTCGTTGCTCTAATGCTCGCCCCTCTCGCCACCAGAGAGCTGGCTGCGGGTGACGAACCAGCTGTGCGATTTAACCGTGATGTGCTGCCGATACTGGCTGACCAGTGTTTTGCCTGCCACGGATTCGATCATGCGAAGCGGGAAGCGGGGCTGCGACTCGACTCGCTGGCCGGGAGCAGTGCTGTTCTGGAGTCGGGAACCCGGGCCATTGTGCCCGGTGATCTAACAGCCAGTGAACTGTGGAAGCGAATCAATTCGGATGATCCTGAACTGGTGATGCCTCCTCCCGAGACAGGGCACCGGCTGTCACCGGGTCAGAAAGAG
This sequence comes from Planctomycetota bacterium, assembly GCA_003669575.1. Lineage (GTDB taxonomy): Bacteria > Planctomycetota > Planctomycetia > Planctomycetales > Planctomycetaceae > TH-plancto1. Next base: position 4,715 of record QWOR01000312.1, read on the forward strand.
ACGCTGAAACGCTGGATTGAACAGGGAGCCAGGTACGAGGCTCACTGGGCATTCGTACCGCCACATGCCGAAGAGCCGCCCGTCGTCGCTGGTGTCCACCTGCCGATTGATCGATTCATTAGAGCTCGATCGGCAGCTGAGGGCGTCGGACCCGCCCCAGCTGCTGATCGGGCGACTTTGATCCGGCGGGTCACGCTCGACTTGACCGGATTGCCGCCCACGCTGCTGGAAGTCGATGCGTTTGTGAACGACACACGCCCCGATGCATATGAACGTGTCGTGCAGAGACTGCTGACATCAGAACATTTTGGCGAGCGGTGGGCCCGCTGGTGGCTTGACCTGGCGCACTACGGGGACAGCGATGGCTACCTTCAGGACTTCCTGCGACCCGTGGCCTGGCGGTATCGCCAGTGGGTCGTTGACGCCTTCAATCGGGATTTGCCATTCGATCAGTTCACCATTCAACAACTGGCTGGAGATCTACTCCCCAATGCAACCGCCAGTGAGATCATGGGCACTGGATTTCTGAGGAATACTCTCAGCAACCGTGAAGGCGGGGCCGACCTCGAAGAGTATCGGGTAAACCAAGTCCTCGACCGCACCATGACGCTGGGGACGACCTGGCTGGGACTGACGACCGGGTGTGCCCAATGCCACGACCACAAATTCGATCCGATCTCTCAGCGGGAGTACTACCAGCTCTATGCGTTCTTCAATAACGCCGACGAGGCGAACATTGATGCACCGCTGCCGGGGGAACGCGATGCATGGGAAACCGCTAAGAAAGAATATGACCGTCAACGGGCTGAACTGCTGGCCCCCGTGGCCGAGCCATTCGCGAAGCTGCTCACCGACTGGGAACAGAAGATCCTCTACACTGAGACGCACCCCGGTGAGGATTTCGCGTGGGACCGGACGCTGGAACTGCTCGGGCTGCAATGGGGACAGAGCCTCGGCGAGGGGCAGCTCGAGGGACTGAACATCATCAAGATCCCGCTGGCCGAGCGAACGCCCCGTCAGCAGGAACGGCTGATTGACTACTTTCTGCACGCGGTCCCGGCGGAGTACAGCGCCAGGTTCAACGAGCTGAAGCTGAATGAGATCGTCCCGAAGATTGATGCACTGGCCAAGAATCTGCCGACGCTCTCGCGAGCCCCTGGAATGATGAAGTCGACGGCCCGCAGGCACAATCACATCTTTGTGCGGGGTGAGTACCTGCGTCCTGGCGACGAAGTCTCCCCGGCCACGCCCGCATCACTGCCCGCCATCAAGTCGGACGGGGAGCCCACGCGGCTTGACCTGGCCCGCTGGCTGGTCATGCCGGAAAATCCACTCACCGCTCGAGTGACCGTGAACCGACTGTGGCAGGAACTGTTCGGCCGTGGCATCGTGGCGACATCGGAAAACTTCGGAGTGCGAGGTGATCGCCCTGCCCATCCTGAACTGCTCGACTGGCTCGCCCTCGAGTTCCAGCGAGAAGGCTGGAGTGTGAAGTCGATCCTGCGGACGATTGTGTTATCGGAGACCTACAAACAGTCGTCGGCCGCCCGACCGGAGCTGGCGGAGCGTGATCCGCTGAACAAACTGGTCGCGAGACAGGCTCGTTTGCGACTTTCGGGAGAGGCTGTTCGGGATTGTTCGCTGGCGGTCAGTGGACTGCTCAACCCCGTGGTCGGCGGCCCCAGTGTCAAACCGCCCCAGCCCGCCAGCGTGTCGAAGGAGGGATATGCTAACGTCTGGGTCGCCAGCACAGGTCCCGACCGCTATCGCCGAGGAATCTATACGTTCATTCAACGCACATCGCCGTATGCTCAGTTTGTGACGTTCGACATGCCCGACGCCAGTCGCAGCTGTACCCGGCGAGAACGTTCGAACACTCCGTTGCAGGCTCTGAATCTGCTCAATGATCCCGTCTTTTTCGAGGCAGCTCAGGCTCTGGCCGCTCGCGTGCAGCGAGAGGCGGCGGGAAGGAGTGATGATGCTCGTCTGAATTACGCGTTCCGTCTGGTTCTGCTACGTGAGCCACTGCCGCATGAGTCGAAGCGGTTACTCGATTACCTGGGAATCCAACGCAAGCTGTTTGAGCAAGACGCTCCTGCTGCGAAG
>QWOR01000095.1 GCA_003669575.1 Planctomycetota bacterium
ACATGCAGTCGGTGCCTATTGCATGGAGGTTGGGCGTCACTCAGTCGATGATGCTTTTGCGATTGCAAAAGGACATCACGGAAAGCGTAGGGCTAGAAGATGAGATGGATGCTCCTTCAATTACGAGCAGCCTCTTAGTTGGTACTGACATTCCTCAAGGTGGAGATGAATTCATTTTGGAGAGAGCGAATCCGATGGGCGCCGATTCCGGGTGGTTTGTTGGATGTTCAGATACTTTGGTGAATTACAATGACGAATCAAATCTAATACGTATTTCCGTTTATCAAGCAATATTGAATTGGCCGAGAATTGCTCCGTTCCTCGCCCTCCCCCAAGGTTGTCGAATTGACCTGTTGAGGGCGAATACACTCTTCACCCGGGGTGGAAGTCCGCTTGAAATCAAACCGGGAAGCTTCGTTGAAGCTTTTTCTAAACGGAACACAAGTCGCTGAGGAGGATGGATGCAGGCCAGGGTGCCCTTGGCATGTATGAGGTGGCGGTCCAGACGCCCCTTTAGGCTTCTGGTTGCGAAGCATCAGAGGACACTTCTGAATCCGGATTTCGTTGCGAGACAAACTTCTGCGAGAGCAGCGTAGCCCGGCCAGAACTGGACGGGTCGCGTTGCGACAAGACGCTTCACCGTGTGCGTTCGGTCTGGGAATATATCTCTCATTGTTTTGTAGGGACTACTGCATGGCGAGTGAGCGGGCCTTGAGCGGCATGAAGGCACAGGGTGTTGCCTCTTGTGCCTGCGGCACCCCGCCAACAAGTTGGCCGGGCTACCCGGTACCCGGTAACTTCTGACCACCGACCTATTCCCCAACCGGCTCTGCGGTCTGCGTGGCCAGTTCCATGATGCGGTGTTCGGTGAACTCTTCTCGATGCAGTTCCCCGGTCAGGCGGCCTTCGCAGAGGACGAGGATGCGGTCGCAGAGGGTGATCAGTTCGGGGAGTTCACTGCTGGTCACGATCACGCCCAGGCCATCCCGGGCGAGCTGGTCGATCACGCGGTAGAGTTCCGCTTTCGCACCGACATCGACGCCGCGGGTCGGGTCGTCGAGCAGCAGCACAGCGGGCCTGGTCTTCAGCCAGCGGCCGATGATGCACTTCTGCTGATTGCCGCCGGACAGGTTGGTAATCAGCGACTCCGTGCTGGCCGTCTTGACCCCCAGCTGTTGGATGGTTTCGGTCGCAGCTGCGCGTTCGCGGGAGGAGCTGATGATGCCCGCGGAGGTCGACTCGTCGAGTGTGCAGAGAGTAATGTTCTCGCGCACGGTCATCTGGGAGAAGATGCCGACGCGTTTACGGTCCTCAGTGACCATCGCGATGCCAGCGTCGACAGCTTGCGACGGGTGAGTGAAATGGACGGGCTTCCCCTTCAGCAGGATTGCGCCCTGTGGCGGAGTAGCGGAGGCTCCGAACAGACATTCGAGTAGCTCCGTTCGTCCCGCTCCCATCAAGCCCGCGAAGCCCAGGACCTCTCCGCGTTTGAGCGAGAACGAGATGTCCTCCAGCCGCCACTTGCGGGCGTGACCGTGCCGGGGCAGTGACAGTGACTGGACCTGCAGCACCGTCTCGCCCAGCTGTCGCCCGGCAGCCAGATGGGTATTTTCGATCTCACGCCCGACCATCAGATGGGTAATCTCGCGCGGCGAAGTCGCGGCACGGTCGAGCGTCTTGACCACCTGACCGTCTCGCATGACCGTAATGCGATCGGAGAGTCGGAAAACCTCCTCCATCTTGTGCGAGATATAGAGGATCGTCACACCGCTGGCACGCAGCTTCTGGATCACGCGAAACAGCCGCTCCACTTCGGTCTCGGTGAGGGCACTCGTCGGCTCGTCCATAATGAGGATCTCCGCCTTGCGGGAGAGAGCCTTCGCGATTTCGACCAGCTGCTGGTCTCCGACGCGGAGTTCACGGACGAGCTGGCGAGGGGAGATCTTCGAGTCGAGCTGCGTGAAGAGTGCGGCGGCGGCGACCTCCATCTGGCGGTCATTCAGCATGCCCCACCCGGAGGTGAGTTCACGCCCCAGAAAGATGTTGGCAGCGACCGTCAGCTCTTCGACGAGGTTCAACTCCTGGTGAATGATGCTGATACCGTGCTCTTCCGCCTCGCGTGTTCCGGAGAACTGAACCGGCTGGCCCTTCACGCGAATCTCTCCCTCGAAGTCGGAATAGACTCCGGAGAGGATCTTCATCAGCGTACTTTTCCCCGCGCCGTTCTCACCGCAGATCGAGTGGAACTCTCCGCGCCGCACATCAAATGTCACGTCTTTCAGCGCGACCACGCCGGGGAAACGCTTGGTGACTTGCCGGATGTCGATGAGCGGGGAGTCAGACATGAGAAGTAACACTCAATAGGTCTGCGAGACACGAACACTGCTGAGCAGCAATGAGGTGGCGACAGTCTATTCCGCTCACGACTCCTTTGCACGAGTAACGAATAGCGAGAAGGGGCCAAGTCCATCCGACGCCTGACACCTGACGTTTTTCAGTTGACGCGTCAGTGGCCAGAGCATCTGCCCCCACCCACCTTCTCTCTTTTTGCTTTCCTTGCATCGCTTTTGTTCAAAACGCAACCATTCGGAAAGTGTCGAGTGACCTTTCATGTGGGAACCAGAGAGTTTGAACGGAAGGCAAGCGAGGGAACAAAGGAAGGCAGAGTTATCAGTTGAGCGGATTATTCTGGAGATCATCCCCCGGAGTGTTTGACGAGATTTGTCGGTGACTCTGTCTACGCCAGCTTGATGGAGTTGACTATGATTCCGCAGCTGTTCGTGCGGGACACAGGTGTGCTCGGTCGCGATCAGTCCAGGGAAGGACAGGGCAATGAAGGCATCTGGCGAATCGAGTTCGGCACCAATTCCATCTGGTAGCGAAGGGGTCCCCCGTTCCACATGGAGCAAGATCTGTCGAGGTGCCACGTACATCATCTGGGGCATGATTGGGCTGTTCGTTGTCAGTCAGCCTTTTCTGCGGATGTGGGACTCGCCATTCGGTTCATCGATCCCGAACATGATTTCGGAATCGATGCTGATCGTCGGAACGGTGCTGGCATTACTCTGGACGGCGGTCTTCTCGCAATGGTCGCTGAAATCCAAGGCTCTGGTCCTTGTCCCGGCCTGCCTGCTGATCGGTGGTTTCATCGCCTCGATTCGCAGCATTGATCTCAACGGCGACATCGGGATTACCTTTGAGTTCAAGTGGGAGCCAACCCAGGCCGAGCGTCTGGCTGCCCACAAAGCGAAGCTTGAAGCGGCCTCAAAGGCGGCTGTCTCTGTGGAGGCGGGGAAGACGGCAACTCCTGCAGTACCAGCGGCAGTGGCGGAACTGCCCACGGTCACCCCCGAAGACATGCCCGCTTATCGCGGTGTCAAACGCGATGGCGTCGTGATCGGGCCACCGATTCGAACGGAATGGGCCACTCCGCCCAAGGCGATCTGGCAACAACCCGTGGGCGGTGGTTACGCTTCGATGGCGATCGTCGGCGACCTGCTGATCACCATCGAACAGCGTGACGACGACGAGGCGGTCGTGTGTTACCAGGCAAGCACGGGCCGCGAGGTCTGGCTCTACAAGTACCCAGCCCACTTCTGGGAAGCGATGGGCGGTCCGGGCCCGCGATCGACGCCCACGATCGATGGCGATCTCGTCTTTGCTCAAGGGGCGATGGGCGACCTCGTCTGTCTCGATCTGGCGACTGGCGAGCTGCGCTGGACGAAGAACCTGTTGTCATTGTTCAAGATCCCCAACACCGAGTGGGGCATCACAGCTTCTCCGCTGGTCATTGGAGATCACGTCATCGCGAATGCCGGGGGTCGGCGCGGCGACGGGCTGGTGGCGTTTGATCGCTCGACGGGCGACCAGATCTGGGCCGGCGAAGGCTTGAAACCGAGTACCGGCCCGACGGTCGAGGTCTCGACCACCAAGGAGCTTCCTGCCGCTGATGAAGCCGGACATCAAATGGCATCTGAAGAGAAACGCAATCGTCCGGGTTACGCTTCACCCACCCTTGAAACGATTCTCGGCGTGCAGCAGATCCTGAACTTCGATGGTACTGGACTTCGGGGATATGACCCCGCAACGGGCAAGCAGCTCTGGTTCCATCCCCACGAAAACTCCGCAGCGGTAAACGCTGCTCAGCCGATTCTGTTTGAGGACGGGCGGATCTTCATCTCCTGCAGCTACGACACCGGCTGTGCGATGGTACAGGTGACTCACGAAGGGGACACCTGGGGTACGAAGACGCTGTGGGAGAACAAAAACCTGCGGGCGAAGTTCTCCAGCGCCATCCTGTTTGAGGGATACATCTACGGGCTCGACGAGGGGATCATGGTCTGCCTCGATCCAGCCACCGGTGCCCGCAAGTGGAAGAAGGGCCGGTACAACCACGGTCAGCTGATGCTGACCAACGGGACTATTGTCGTTCTGACCGAGAATGGCCGCTGCGTGTTCGTGAAGCCGAGCCCCGAAGGACTGCAGGAGTTGGGTGAGTTCCCGGCTCTGTCCGACAGCTATAAGACCTGGAACCCACCCGCTCTGGTGAACGGCAAGCTGTTCGTGCGTAACCACCACGATATGGCGTGTTACGACATTAATCAGTAAGTAAGTCTGTCGGCGACTGACGTAAATGCACGTCACCGCAACCCGTCATCACAAACGTGATGGCGACAAATAGAATAGTGACAAGAGATTGCGATCGCCTGATTATTGGTATCCGCCTCACCGCGGTTCTCCGATAATGCGTGTCAAGGCGAACATGCAATTTCGATAGGATTAGCGCAATTTCCACGCAAGAATACCACCAAGAGAGGTTTTGGGGACACGTCAGTGAATCCCATGTTCAATTCTCAAGTCTCCTTACAAAAGGACCGGCCCCAATAGCGGGGATGGGACCGGTCTTTTGCCCACGAGAAGTGTTGGAGAACATCTCCCTCCGCACACCTTGATTAGAACTCACCCACTACTTCGCCGTTAGCAATCGTCAGCAGGTACTCAAAGGTGCTGTCAACCCAAGTGCTGCCGCCGTGACCAGTCGCAGCTGTCGCAGTCCCGATCGAATTGGGCTTGTGGTCGATGTTGTCGCTGATAAAGCGAACAGCGCCGTCACCCATGAGGAAGTGCACACCGCCTACGTGGGTGCTCGAGAATCCACGAGTCTGGTGATTGGCATTGGTCACTGACTGGTTGATGCCCCAATAAGGGATCCCGTAGATGGAGAGTGCGGAACGGCTATACGCACCAACAAAGCTGCCGTTATCGGAGGTCATGCCGAATCCGAGGGCATTACCCGCACCAGCAGTCAAGCCTTCATACCTGAATGCTCGCTCGCCGACGATCAGCGTATTGCTGGTTCCGTCGGTCATGTTGCGAATTCCGTTGCCGGAGTTGGCTGAGAACAGTCCGAGAGGAGGACCGTACAACGTCGGCAGCCAAGCTGGTGTTCCGCTGTCACCCGAATCTGCGACACCGACGTAGTTCGACTTGGCGATCGCAATCCGGTCGGTTCCGTTCGACGTGGCTCGGCGATCGTAGGTGCCGAAGTCGTTCTGCTGGTTCGCAATAGAGGCATTCGCGTAAGAACGTGAAAAATCGTTCAAGCTCGGACCGGTGTCGCTAGGGCACATGAAGCCTGGAAGTGGGGTCGTCAGAGCGGTTGCCTGAGCGCCACCAGCGGCGAGGTTCGCAGCCAGCGAGATGGTTCCTGGTTGAATCAGATTGTACATCGGAGCTTGATCGATGTAAGGCAGAATCATGGCACCCCAGCTCCAGCAGCTCAGTTCAGTGGTCACGGCGTTAGAAGCAGGAGATGGCCAGGCATTCGTTACGAATCCAGATGGGAACTTGTTGTAAGTGTCGTGGTAGTTGTGCAGAGCCAATCCGAGTTGCTTCAGATTGTTCTTGCACTGTGAGCGGCGGGCCGCTTCACGGGCCTGCTGCACAGCTGGCAGCAACAGAGCGATCAGAACCGCGATGATGGCGATCACCACCAGGAGTTCGATCAGCGTGAAACCTGACTTACGTGAACGCAAAACCATGGAAAACTCCTCTCAAAAAATCCCACGAAACCAGAAACGGCGGAATTGCCGTGCCCAGCGGACGGGTGAACGGAATTGTCGAACGACTATCAACCCTGATCTATATGGATAGGCAATTATCTTCTAGACCGTAAATCCAGATGGACGATAGGCGAAATCTCAGCAATTCCGTCATCTCCCTAGAGATCTAGACCCTGTTGTTGATTTAACCATCGCTCGATTATGACGTTACGCGTTTCACGACATACCCGTCGTATTTCAGCAACGCAACAATTGGGGAATGGAAGTTTCCGGTCTCGTGCTTGAGCTTGATGAGAGAAAAATCGCAAGCCGAGGTCCACTCGAAAAGCTGGAGAACGTGAGACACACGGAAGCCAAGCGAGTCCTCGTGTTTTTACGCAAGCGTTGGGTCGTCGAGCGAACGTTTGGGTGGCTCGGAAGATTCCGTCGTTTGGCCCGGGATTACGAACGCCTCGCCGAGACCCTCAAACACTTCCAATGGCTCTCCTTCCTCGGCCTGTAAAGTGCATAACAGGCTCTAGCCTCGCTGACGCTTCGGGCTACCTAACCAATGTACTGACATGGCACAGACTCACGTCTGCCGCTCGCCGGGACAACTCGCATCGGGGCAGGGCAGCCGGTACGATGTGGACTCTTCCCTGAGTTCCCACCGGTGACCAGCCATGCATCACTCCGCCGTTCTGCTCTCGATCCCCGGACTTCGCAAGGGCGATCTCGCCTCGATGCCGCGTTTGTCGGCTCTGATGAGTGCCGGGGCG
>QWOR01000025.1 GCA_003669575.1 Planctomycetota bacterium
AGGAGAATTCGTTCGGGGTTGAGACCATCTTCCAGCAGGTCACCACGAAGAAGGTCGGCCGGGCCTCCGTGGCAAAGACTCTCGAGCAACTGGCCGCAGCAGGGATCGTGACTCAAAAGGGCGAGAGCTTCCGCCTGGCTCCCGAGCCGGTCGCCGAACCTGCCGCTCCGGTTGAGCAGGTATCCGTTCCAGCAGCGCGAGTGCCTCGGATGCTGGCTGTCTTTTCTCAGCTGCGACAACAATGGGAACGACCGGGGCAGAAGGATTTTCGGTCACTGTCTGATTACATCGCGCCGCAGGAGAGTGGACGGCAAGACTACATCGGAGCGTTTGCAGTCACTTCCGGGCATGGCTGTGACGAGCTGGTCAAGCAGTACGACGCGGACCATGACGAGTACAACTCGATCCTGACCAAGGCTCTGGCCGACCGCCTGGCCGAGGCATTCGCTGAGTACATCCATGCCCAGGCCCGCAAGGACTGGGGCTTCGGCCAGACCGAGAACCTCACCTCAGATGAAATCATCGAGGAGAAGTATCGCGGTATCCGTCCCGCCTACGGCTACCCTGCCTGCCCCGACCACACTCGCAAACGCCAGCTGTTCGATCTGCTGCATGCCGAGGAGAAGGCGGGGATCAAGCTGACCGAGAGCTACGCCATGTGGCCCGCTGCCAGCGTCAGCGGGTTATTGTTTGCCCACCCCGCCGCCAGGTACTTCAGCGTCGACCGGATCACGAAGGATCAAGTCGAGAGCTACGCAGCCAGAACCGGCCAGACTGTGGCCGAGGTCGAACGCTGGCTGATGCCGAACCTGGGGTATTGAGTTGGGCGTTTCGGTGAGGAGGATTTACCGCAGAGGGCCGCGGAGGATCGCAGATGAAGGAAATACCTCAGACCTTTTCACCCTCAGCGGCCCTCTGCGGTGAAATCGTTTTGGTAGGCTCGACCCCAGTGGCGGAGGCTTATTCGGCACTCGCCCTCGCTGACGCTTCGGGTTGGTTGAAGAGGACGCGGTTAATCCAGTCGTTGCGGAAGACCTGGGCGAGATCGAGTTGTTTGCAGATGGACTGGAACTCGGGCAGATGCGGGTAGATCTCGGCGGCCTGCTGGGCGGTCAGCGGGTTGTACTTGCCCCAGTGAGGGCGGGCGGCAAAGAGGGTGACCATGCAGTCGCTCAGGCACTTTGCAAACTGGAAAAAGCCCGCCCGCTCAGCTGGTTTGGCGAGGCTGATGAAGCTCAGGGCGTAACAGGGTTCCTCGTCGCTGCTGGCCATCGAGATCAGGGTGTCATCGGCGAGGACCTTGCGCACGCACACGAGAAAGTTATAGGTGAATCGACCTGCTCCGGCTTCGACAGCAGAGAGTAAATCGTGCTCCGCCAGTTGGGTTCTCGTCGTTTCGCTGAGGGCGTTTTTGTCGCCGCCAAAGTGGCTGAGGAGTTCTCTGGCGAGGCTCAGAGCCTCGGGCAGGACTGCTCTCCGGACGAAGATCTCGATCTCGATATGCCGAAACATCTCGTGCTCCATGACCAGCATGTCGGAGGAGTTGTCGATGACATGCCGACCACGCACGACGGCCAATTGCAGCAGGTGACGGTGGAAGAACTTGATGACCGACGAGCCGCTTAAGATCCTTTCGAAGAACAGAATGGCGAGGTGAACTCCGAGATCGAACGTCAGAAAACAATAGATCCGGTAGAGCCAGGCGAGTGAGCTGCGCGGGGTGTCAACGGCTTTGCGGTGCTGAACCAGATAGTTCCAGGCCCACGGCATGAGGTAGAACTGCTGGAGCGGAGAATCGACTTCTGATGCGAGAGCCTCGTCGAGAGTGGGGTATCGAGAGATCCATTCCTCAATGTTGTATTTCGGGCGAGTCCAGAATCCGACACTGAGGATCACACCGAGACACCCGAGCGAGCAGCGGGCCGCACGCAGTTCCGGCCCCTCTGTAATCGTGCGGATGACAGGTTCGCCGGTCGCTGGGTCGTACAGGGCGAGGCGGATCTCTTCCATGGAGTGCGACATGCTGTGCCGCCCGGAGCCATGGGTCCCGGTGGAAATCGCTCCGGCGATGGCCTGCTCGGTGATGAGGCCGACCGAGGGCAGGGTAACGCCTGCTTGACGGTCCAGTTCCACGAGAGCGAGTTTGATCTGGCATCCCGCTCCGACCACAGCCCAGACCCCCTCGGGACGCTGTTCGGTCTGGACCTGATTGAAATGACGCAGATCAAGGAGCACTTCATCGCCGCGAGCTGCCTCGCTCCAGGAATGCAGTCGGCCGATAACCTTGATCCGTGAACCGCGATGACGGGAGAGAATGTCGAGGACCTCCTGCTCGGTCCGGGGGGAATACTGGTGAGCGGGATGGAAAGAGAGATTGCCTCCGAAGTTCTCGACCATGTGATGTTCCGAAATTGCGAGCGCAGAGGGTGGGAGTCACCAACCATATGGTAATTGACAGGTGAGAAAAGTGCCGCCTGTGGTGGCTGACAGATGGCTGTGAACGACAAGAGGTCTTTACCCATTTTCTCGTGTCCCGCTAAACTGCTGCCGAGTTTTCAGCGTCTACAGTGGCCTCATCGTTTTGAGGCGTTCGACGCTGCCCAGGGAAGGGAATTGCGATGTGGTACGACATCCTGGTCGCGTGCATTCTATTGTTCTTCATGGCCAGGGGGGCTGCGCGCGGGCTGATCTGGCAGCTGGCTGGGATCGCCGGGATTCTGCTCTGCGTGGCCTTCGCGGGAACCGCGTCCAAGGTGATCGGGCCGCACATCAATCTGGCTCCACCGACGAACCAGTGGGCCGTGATGTTCATCACTTACCTGCTGGCCACGTTCGTGGCGTTTGGCTTTGCCCGGACTCTCAACAGCTGGATCAACCAGATGGAACTCAAGGAGTTCAACCGTCACCTGGGAGCGGTGTTTGGACTGCTCAAGGGGGCGTTGCTGGTGCTGGTCATGACGTTCATGATTGTGACCTTTTCCGCCAAAAGCCGCGACATGTTGAAGGATTCCAAGTCCGCTCAGATTGCTGCCAAGGTGATCTACCAGCTTGAACCACTGGTGCCCGACAAGCTCGGTACACAAATCGCCAAGTACATCGACATGTTCGAGCAGACGGGGTTTGGAAAGAGCACTGTTCAGGTCGATGATGAGGCACTACCGCCCGACTTCAATCAGACCGGTGATGGCCAGGCTCCCGTCAGCGATGATACGACCCTGGGGCAGGCTGAGAAGTTCAACCCGCTCGATTGGTTACCGTCCGGGACGAATGGCTCCTCTCGAACTCCAGGGGGCAGTCAGGCGGCACCTGTGGAAAACACTGATTTGTCCACAGAGCTGATCAATACCGTCGGAGCCAAGGCCTTCCGGCTCTTGCAGGACGAGTTGCAATCGGCGACTCCGGAACAAAAGTCTCAAGTGCTGCAAAACCTCAACGATGCCCTCATGTCGGCGAATCTCAAAGATAAGGAATTGCTCCAGAAGCGACTGATCAGCGAAGGAAATACCAGTTCGCTCGTTCAGTTGTTCGGCGATTGGGCATTAGACACGATCAGTAGCGGGGAGGTCATCCCCGAGACACCGGCGAAGAATACTAAGCCGGTCAGCCGGTCGACGACGCAGCCCGCGACCAAGACCCCGTCGCAGACACAGCCTTCCGTGGTACCGACCAATGGCAAGCGGACGCTGCTGGATGAGATCGTCGCCACGAAAAGTCAATTCTCGACGATTCAAAAGCGCCTGAAGGACGATTACACGACGATTCTCAAAGAAGTCCCTCCTGAGGTCGCGCAGGACGTGCTGCAGGACTGGATCGGTGACATCAAAGGAACCGGCAACGATATTGATCGCGAAACGACCGCGAATACGCGAATTGAGGAACGGATCATCCGGCAGTTGAATACCAAGGGATATCTGGAATCAGATCTGTCAGCCGAGCTTCAGAATCGTTTGAAGCAATTTCGCCTGAGCGTCGAGGGTGCGGGGGTGCTGCGGTAGACGCACTGATGAGTGGTCACCGCGGTTTCAGGCCTTACTGTCGTCCTGCGCCCGTGTGGCAATGGCCAGCTCCAAGGCCTTGAGCAGCTGTTCACGGCGGAACGGCTTGTAGATCACCGACTGCAGCCCCAGCTGTCGGGCCTTGACGATCGTGTGATTCGCGTCGTATCCGAATCCCGCCATCAGTATGACTTGCTGCTTGGGATCGAATTCCCGCAGGCGACGGAACATCTCATCGCCCTTCAGGTCGCCGAGCCGGATGTCGGAGATGACGACATCATACTTGTGCGTGCGGGCCATCAGCAGGGCTCCCGCACCGTCTTGAGCAGTCTCGATCACGCAGCCGAAACGCCCGAGCAACTCGTGGCCCGACCGCCGGATTTCCTTGTCCCCGTCGACAATGAGGATGCGTTTTCCTTTGAGGCTGCTGAAGGAGATTTTCTCGGCGAGCGTGTGGCACTCGACGATTCCGTCGCCGACCTGCAGGATGGATTTGCGGATCTCACGGGCCTGATCGAGGATTTCCTTGAGCTTTTCCGAAACGCGGGGATCTTCGTTCTGGACCTTCTCGCCGAGCCAGGCTGCGGAGTTCAGGATCTCGTCGACGGGGTCGGCGACTTCACACAGGATGCGGGTCGTATTCTCGGCCACGGTTGTCGCCTGCTCGGCGACGAGCAGTTCGAGAGTGTTCAGGGCCTGGGCCACCTCGCGGCAAAAGAGTTCGAGGAACTGCAGGTCGTTGTCCCCAAACGCTCCGGGACGTGGGCTCTCCACGTTGAAGGTTCCCAGGATCTCATTACGCAGGACCAGCGGGACCGTAATCGAGCTGCGGGCTCCGGCCGCTCCGGGGATGTATTTCTCGTCGATTTGAGTATCGAGGCAAAGGTAGCTCCGGCCCGTGGCTGCGACGAAGCCCGTGACACCGTTACCTTCCGGGCTGGCATACAGATGCCGCTCGACAGCTGTCTGTTCAAAGCCGACAGCGAGCAGCAGCTTGAGCTGGCCGGTTTCCCGCTCGAGGAGACGGATTTCCACCGATTCGTAGCCGAGGATGTCTTTGGTGTAGTGCAGGATCTTCGATTTCAGAAGATCGATCCGGTCTTCCTCGGACAGATCGGTCACCTCGTCGGGTTGAAGATCACCCAGCTCGGACCCCGCCATATAGATGGCTTCCAGCTTCTGACGCTGGATGTACTCCGAGGATGAATCTCGCACAAGAACGATCAGGTTTTCGGGAATGTCGTCGCCGGCTTTGCAGAGCGGAGTGACGTTCAGCGACAGGTAACATTTTTCACCCAGTCGCATGATCGTTGATGAGGGTTCACCGCTGCCGATCGCCGTGGAGAGTGGCGAGTAGTCGGGACCAAGGATGTCGTTGGTGGGGAATGCGTCAAAGAATTTCAGGCCGACGATGGAGGACTGTTGGCCGGAGAGATTCTCCAGGTGGCGATTCCCCCACACAATCCGATTGTCGAGATCGAGGAGCGCGATTCCTTCCGGGATTTGATCGAGAAATCCGCCCGCTTCGAGAGCCAGGGAGGTTGGACACTTTTCGACATGCTGCAGCAACAGCGAGCCAATCGATTGCGTTCTCAGCCGGTCAATCGCGTCGCTCAGAGAATTGGCGCGGATCACCTCATACTCGCTCTCCAGCGAGGGGGGGGTCGGTTCATCCCCAACCACCAACACCGTTGGACGGCCCACAGCTTACTCCTGAATGTCGCATGAGAGGTTGAGGCACAAGCAGCTGGCATCAAACGTACGCGGCGCCAAAGTGATTTCTCACGCGTCCGTTCAATTGTAGGAGTCGAGGTGCGATCCGAGAATCGAGAATCGTGAATCGAATTGATGACCTGGGATGTCGGGAATGATCAATGGGAATTCATTTTCAGGTCGGACCGGCAGTTTCGGTGTGTCGGCAGCTTCTTTAATCACCGCTTGTGGTGTGTCTTCGGCCCAAGCGAGTGGCGACTTCATTAAGCTCCTGAGTGGGGGAGTCGCGCGGGGGGGCTTTCAATTCTGCGGACGACTTCTGGAAAGAGAGCGATGTCGATCCAACGAGTCCGAGTCCGATGACATTGTCTGTTGGTTCGCTACGTCTCTGGAAATGGAAAAAACCGTCACCCTGCGGAGAGACAGGGTGACGGTCAGACGGAGAGAACGCTTTTGAATTGTGACAGACTGGCCACGGCCCTTACTGAGGCAGTCCGAGCAATTCTTCCTCTTCTTCCTGAATGATGATGCGTGGGGTGACCATCATCATCAAGCTGGCTGTTTCGCGGCCCACACCTGTGTTACGGAACAGACGGCTGATGTAGGGGATCTTGTTGAGGATTGGAACACCGGCCATGTTGCGGCCTTCGCTCAGAGACTTCACACCACCCAGCAGGACAGTGCCGCCGTCTGGAACGCTGACCACGGTACTCACGGTCACGGTCGCCACGGTGGGCAACTGGACAGCGACGGCCAGGCCGGAACCACCACCAGCACCACCAGCAGCACCACCAGCACCACCGCCAGCACCACCGCCAGCACCACCGCCAGCACCACCGCCGACTCCACCACCGGCACCACCACCGACTCCACCACCAGCACCGCCACCGACGCCACCAGCACCACCACCGGCACCACCACCGACTCCACCGGCACCACCACCGGCACCACCAGCGACACCTCCTGCACCGCCACCGGCGAACGAGAAGGTCTGAACGTCGGTGATGTTGGAGAAGTTCGGGGCGACGGACAAGCGGACATAACGACGGTCAGCGGAGACGACCGGCAGGACGGACAACGACACTCCTTCATTAATCGTTGTAATGATTGGACGGTAGCCGATCGCGAAGCCCGAGGTTATGGGAATCAGCGAGGTCACGAACGGTCGGTTGTTACCGCTGAAGATGCTCGCCGTGATTCCGTTGAAGGTCGTGATCTTGGGGGCGAACATGATGTTCGACCGGCGATCACCCTGGGCAGCCCGCACGAACATAAAGGCTTCCACGTCGCTCAGGATGGCCATCCCGAATTGGATACCAGCTGCGGGGTCGAAGTTACCGAACTGAGGAGTTGCCAGGTCGAACGAACCTTGCCGGAAGGGGATATCCAGGTCACCACTGAACTGACCAGGAGCACTCATTCCCACGACCGTACGATTCGGCCAACTGTCTCGACCGACGACGTTAATTCGCGGTCCCGGAGCAAAGGGTCCAGTACCGCCGAGAATGGAACCGCCAGCCGCCGCACCGGCAGCCGCACCGCCGGCTGTACCACCACCGGCACCACCGGCACCACCGGCACCACCGGCACCACCACCAGCACCAGCAGTACCACCAGCGGCACCACCTGCCGTGGCACCTGCCGTGGCGCCAGCACCACCCGCCGAACCGTTCACTGGGTCAACGGATCCAAACGGACGCAGTGGATTGAACGTATTGTTGACATTCGGTCCACCAATCGTGTCGTTCACGTTGAAGTCGAAGTCGACCCCGATCTGCTCGAAGAACTTATCACTGACCGTGATGTAACGGACTTCGATCGTGACCTGGAGGTCTTGCAGACGACGGAGCTGGCTCAACAGGTCGGCAATTTCCTGATGGACCTTCTGGGTCTGGCGAATGACCAGACTCAGAGTGCTATCGTGATTGCTGATGTTGGCTTTGCCGCCGTTCTCTTCCCACGAATCTGGGTCAATCGTGGTGACGAGGAGCTCACGCAAGGCCTGGAAGTCGTGGTCCGCAGCACCCGACTGGTTATTGACACCCGGAATGTTCGAGTTGGTGGGGAGCAGCGAATCGCCGCCGGCCCCTGGCATCTGGGCCATGCCACCGAATTCGGGTACCGAGAAGAGGCCACCGGCCATCGGCTGGGCCGATGAAGCCTGAGGAGTCCGGGCCGTCAGGGGAGTGATCAGGTCTGCCACCTGGTAGGTGACCGGTTTCATTTCTCCCTGGCGACGTTCCAGGCTGGTGATCTTCAGCACTTCGTGTTCGACCAGATAGTCGAGATGCAGCTGTTCCAGCATCAGGCTCAAGGCGTTCTTGAGTCGAATGCCGTCGACACTGATCGTGACCGGGGAACTCTCGGTGAAGCCTTCATCGTTCAGACCCTGAGCATCCAGGACGACGGTGATTCCCTGGACATCGGCGATGTGAGCCAGAACATCCTTGAGGGGAGCGTTGTCAAAGTGCAGTGAGACCGGGGCTTCCAGCGAAGAGTAAACTCGCTCTTCAATGGGAGTGTGGTCGAGACCATCCACCTTGCCGGCTTTGCGGCGGGTCTTGATTTCGTTCCAGTTCTTGGCGTAGCGGACGGAGTCGCCGTTTGCGACCGGGTTGATCGCGCTCAGTTCCACGTCATTCATGGAGGCGAGGAAGCTGTCAGCCTTGTCGGTCTTCAAGTTCTCGTTGAACTCGTTCTGCATCGCGAACTTGGCAGTCAGTTCCATCTGGGTCACGACCGCATTGGTGGGGTCGAGTTCTTTGGCCTGTTTCGCGACTGCGTGGGCTTCCGCGAAACGGTTCTGGTCCTTGAGTTCATTGTACTTCTCGACCAGAGCGGCCATTTCCTGCTCGACGCGAACGCGGGTCTGGATTTCGCGTTCCACCAGGTCGCGGGTTTCTGCGTTCTTACGTTCCAGCTCCAGGATCGGAGCGTGTTGCTTCATGTAGGATTCGACGCCACCCAGCGAGTTGCGAACAGAACCAGCCAGTGGCTCGATCTGATCGGGAGCGAATCCGCTCGACTCGATGGCGGCCAACTGGTCGGTCAACAGCTGTTTGGCTTCTTCAGGCTTCCGCTCACGCAGACGCTCGGCTCGGAAGACCGTATTGAGGGTTTCCGTTCGCAGCTTGTCGAACTTGGCTTCGTGTGTCTGAACGGCCTGATTCAGCTGATCCGATCCGGCAGAGGCCTCCGCGGCACCTTCCGCGACCTGCTCGTTGCTGGCGAGCTGAATCTTATTGTTCCGGGGGGCCAGTTCACGGATCTTGTCCTGCAGCTGACGCTGGCGATAAGGATCGAGCTTGTCCTGGGCATTGTTCGCAGCGACGAAGGCTTGGTAAGCCAGACGGCGATCACCCTGACGCAGGGCGTTGATCCCCTGGTTGTAGAGTTCGAGTGCCGTGCCAGTCAGCTGGACTTCGGATGCCGTCGCGGTGACGGTCTCTTCGTTGGCCACCGTTACGACTTCGCTGGAGACGGAGTCGCTGTCCGGGACCATGGGAGCAGCGGCTGGCCGATCCAGCTGGGCCAGGACCATCTCCGGGGAGTCTTCAAACAGTTCGTAAGTGACGTTGTATTCGGCAGCGGCCAGAGCCTTGGCCCGGGCGGTTTCCTTGTCACCGGCTTGCAGAGCGGCGAGCGATTCCTGCATGAGCGAAGCGGCAGATTCCTTCTGCTCCTCGAGACTCATAGCGGGCTCTTCCGCAGAGACAGTCTTGCCAGGCTGACTGGCGATCAGACGCTCGATGTCCTCGCGGACCATTTCTGGGCGGTCATCGAAGACTTCATAAGGGACATCGATGGCTTCCGCTTCAGAAACCAGCTCCTGGGCCTTCTTGACATCGCCCGACTTCAGAGACTGACGAGCTGCGGCGATCAGCTTGAGGGCCTGCTCCTTTTCGGGAACAGCTTTGGCAGGTGCGGCTTTGCCCTTCTTATTGGAAGCGACTTTGCTGGTCCGCGATTCGGCGGTCCGGATCTCCTGCAGAATCAGGTCCGGACGATCGTCGAAGACCTGATAGGCCACCTTGAGCTGGGCGGCCTGCTCGGCCTTAGCACGAGCAGCCTTCAGATCGCCATCTCGCAGATCCTGCTTGGCCTGGCTCAGGAGGAGCAGGGCCGTTTCACGGTCTGAGTGAGGGGCGTCCGAGGCGACTGCCTGGGTCACCTTACCGCTCTTGCCTTCAAAGACCATCGACTTGGTACGGCGTTCGACATCCGCAAGGACGTGTTCCGGGCGTTCATCGAGCAGATCGTACGAGACATCGAGCTTCTGAGCGTCCATCGCCAATCGGCGGGCTTCTTCCGGTTGCCCCTTGTTCAATGAATCACGGGCGCCGGAGATCAACTCCTTGGCCTGGGTTTTGAGATCCTTGTCAGCTGCCGGAGCGGCGGCCTGCTTCTGGGCTACAGCCTTCGGCGAGGAGGGAGCGTTCCAGCTGGGCTGAGGAGTCTTGGCAGCTGCCTCAAATGCCTCGGAAGGACCCGAAGCACTGGCAGGCTTCTTGCGGTTGATTTCAGCGAGGACCTGTTCCGGTCGCAGATCGGTTTCGCTGTACTCGACTTCCGTAGCACTCGCCAGCTCGATTTTCTGGCGGGCAGTGTCGACATCGCCCTGGCGGGCGTCTTCACGAGCTTCGTTCAGCAGTGATTGGACATAAGCGTGTGGATCATCGGTGGCCGAGGCCTGGACGATGCCACTCTTGGATTTAGCAGCGACTGCCTCGGAAGGTCCTTGAATCAAGGAGATCAGAGCCGTCGGCGTCTGCTCACCCTTCTTGAAGGTCACCTTGAACTGGCGAGCCATCTGCTCGGCGCCCTTGGCGAGCCGCATGGCTTCGTCAGTGTCTCCGTTTCCGAAGGCCATGCGGGCCTGCCGCATCTGGTCCTCGACACGGCGGCGATTGACTTCCGCAGATCGAGTCGACTTGGAGGATGGTGCTCCCGCGGTCGAACCCGTCTGATCGCGATCGAACGGGTTACGCTTGGTCGCGGATTCCTGAGCGTTGATTTGGCTGTTGATCCAGACGCACGCGGTGACAAGTCCGCCGCAGGCCACCAAGCCAAGGTAACGCTTCAAGGTCCGCCCAATGTTGGGGACGGCGTCCGCGTTCCGGGATGAGGATGATTTTCGCGCCATATAAGCACCAGCCTGGAGTTCCGGGGAGGGAGGCGAATCGGACAGAGATCTCAGAGGAGTCAGGTTTCCGGGGAGACTGATTCGTGGGGGGCACGGAATCAGTGATTGAAAAACTGGTCGTTCGGAGGGGCTCGCCGATCTGGTTTCAGGAGTGAGAGGGGAAAGTGACCGATTCAAGGTGCGGATGTACCGAATATTTTTCGATGGGGTCAATATGCCTCTCGGAAAATGGCGGTCGAAGTGTCGATTTCCGCCGATCGGCGAAGACTTTTCGGCGAGAGTTGCCGAACAATCCGGATTTTGGGCGATGATTGGCGGGGGAGACCTGCGGGCCGAGAGTGTTTCTCGTTTCTCCGAGTGGCGAGTCCCTCGATTTTCCGTGAATGACGTGGTTTGATATCCTATTTCGCTGTTCAAATCGGAGAAGTCGTCGATTTCTCGCGTGTTCTCGAACTGTTAGGCCTTACACCATTAGGGTTTACGAAGAGGTCGCCATTCCTCTTGGTGGACTCTGGGGAGCAAGTTTCGTGTCTTTGATCGTGCAAAAGTTCGGCGGAACCAGCGTCGGAACCCCCGAAAGGATTCTTTCCGCAGCTCGAAGAGCTGTGGCTGCGAAGCAGGCCGGACATCAAGTCGTCATGGTTTGTAGCGCCCGTGGAAAAAAGACCGACGAGCTGATCGATCTGGCAAACGAGATTACCCAGAATCCCCAGCCTCGCGAGATGGATATGCTGCTCTCTACCGGGGAGCAGGAAGCTGTGGCTCTGGTGGCGATGGCGATCAGCACGCTGGGAGAGCAGGCCATCAGCTTGACCGGTGAGCAGATTGGGATCATTACCGATCAGACTTACACCAAGGCTCGTATCAGCCAGATCTCGACCGATCGGCTCAAGCAGGAACTGAATGCCGGGCGTATCGTCGTTGCCTGCGGTTTTCAGGGCGTCAGCGAAAACGGCGACATCACCACCCTGGGACGTGGTGGCAGCGATACAACGGCAACCGCTCTGGCCGCAGCTCTCGACGCAGATGAGTGCGAGATCTACACCGATGTCGACGGCGTATACACCACGGATCCGCGAATCGTTCCCGAAGCCCGCAAGGTCACGCGAATTTCGTACGACGAAATGCTGGAGATGGCCAGCCTGGGGGCCGGGGTCATGCATTCACGCAGCATCGAATTCGCCAAAAAGTTTGATGTCGCCCTACGAGTGCGGCACGCTCTGAACGAGAACGAAGGGACGCTGATCGCTGCGACCGGCGAGGAATTGGCTCGTAGCGTGACAGGTATGGCCCTGGTTCGTGACGAAGTGCGAGTCAGTCTGTGCGATATCCCGGATCGACCCGGCGTGATGAGCCTGATCTTCGCGAAGATGGCGGCACGCAAGATCCCGATCGACATGGTGGTGCAGAACGTCTCAGCCAATAACAAGGCAGAAGTGTCCTTCACCGTGCCCGCCGGAGAATTGGCGGAGACACTGACCGCAGCTCAGGAGGCTGTCGGTGAACTGGGGGCCGGTTCCGTGCTGAGCGGAACGAACCTGGCCAAGGTCTCCGCAGTGGGGCTCGGCATGAAGTCTGCTCCGGGGGTCGCTGCCCGGATGTTCCGTAAGCTGGCGGATGCCGGGATCAATATTCAGATGATTACGACCAGCGATATCAAGGTTTCAGTTCTGGTCGATCGCAATCTCTGTGAACAGGCCTTGCGAGCTGTGCATCAGGGTTTCCAACTCGACTCGGCTAAGCCAGCTCCGGAACTTTCGGTGACCAAGTCGAAGGCCGCGGCCACGGCCCGAGCCAGCGAACATGAGCATCTCGCGGAAGTTGTCGGCCGACTCAGCAGTATGGAAGACATCGTCGTCAGCGAGGTCGTCCTCGACGACGGCCAGGCCCGCATTACCGTGCACAATGTGCAGGACCGTCCGGGCATCTCCGCGGAACTGTTTGAGGCCGTTGCCGAGGCCGCTGTCTCCGTCGATATGATTGTCCAGAACGTGGGTCGCAACTCGACGACTGAAGTCTCCTTCACGGTCGACGCGGGCGACCTCGATAAGGGGCTGGCTGTCGTCCAGAAGCTGCAGCAGCGGTTGCCGGGTTCGAGTGTCAGCCACGAACGCGATATCGCCTTGTTGACGGTCAGCGGAATCGGGCTGAGGACTCACACGGGCGTCGGTGAGCGGATGTTTCGAGCTCTGGCCGATGCGGCGATCAACGTCAAGATGGTCAACACATCGGAGATTCGCATGAGTGTAGTCGTGGCTCGGCAACAGGGCGCAGCGGCTTTGGCCGCACTGAAGAAAGTGTTTGGCTTGAAGTAAATCGCCTGGGTATGAGCCCATCTGGGATCACGCAATAACACTGGGTTAGCTCGGTGGCTTCGCATGCATTCAATGAACATCCCCCGTGAGTCACCGACTCACGGGGGATGTGTGTTTCGATTCGCAGAGAAGTGGGATCAGGGGCTTTGTAGCTGGTCGAGTTGATCCTGAAGTTGCTGGTTATCGAGTTGATCCTGGAGTTGCTGGTTCTCGCTGACCTGGACTGCGGCGAAGCTTGCAGCTCCAATAGCGAGACCTCCCATCAGGAGTGTCCCCATCGAGGCTCCGCTGAGTCCACCTAGCCCACCGCCCAGACCACCACCGCCGAAGCCACCAAAATTCCCGAAGTTGCTGCCTCCGACACCATTGCCTCCGACACCTTCCCCGCCCGCCATTTCCCCGCCTTCGACACCCTGACCTCGGATGGCTGTCTGGGAGATCGTCAATTGAGATTTCGCAGAGGCCGGGGCCACTTCCTTGGCCCACAGGCGAACCTGTTGCTGTCCGTTGGCAGTCTGAATGACGTGTGCGCCAGTTTTCAGATCACTGATGGTGTAACTGCCATCAGAGGTTGTCACCGCTTTGCCAACTTCTTTGCCGTCTTTGAGTACAGAGACGACTGCGCCATCAATTGGCTGTCCGTTCGCGGTCAGTAGCTTGCCAGTCAGTTTTCCATCGTCTAGAGCGACATCAGTCCCGTACGCGGGCTTGGTCACCACGGGTGGAATAGTTGAAGAAGTCGCGGCACTGAGAGAAGCAGCTGGTTTGGCGGCCTTCTCGGCAGCCATAATGCAGGTGGAGGAACAATGGGCGATGCCCACGGCGCAGGCAATGATCTGCACTCGAGTCGATTGTCTCGCCATATGTCCTTCGCTCCTTGCAGTCACCAACTCTAGGCTACATCACAAACAGGAAAGTCTCAGGCGTGACTTAGATCGCAGTCCTGTACCGAGTCATTTCGGTACACAAGTGACGGGATTTCTAACAAATCCGTCACAACCATCCGGAAGCTATGTCAAAAAAATAAGCTCTTCAAGATGACTTATACGACAGGACGTTCCCTTCCAATCCGACTTACCGACAGGGTGAGATTGTCAGGGAGCAACTCGGTAATCGTGAGAATCAGGGTCAGCTGCGCTCGCTGAATTGTCGAACTGACTCATACAAGGCGGCGTTGACAGTGCTGGCTAAGTTGAGACTGCGTACAAAGTTAGACATGGGGAATTTCAAACAATGAGTGAGGTGTGCCTGACGCAATCGTTCCGGCAGACCGCTCGACTCGCTGCCAAAAACCAGCACATCGCCCCGTTGAAACTCCGCTTCCCAGGGGGCCTGCGAGGCAAATTTCGTAAAGAGCCAGAACGTCCGGTTCGGTAGTTTCTGCTCGATCGTGGCCCAGTCGTCGACCACTTCCCAATCGAGGTGCTGCCAGTAATCCATCCCCGCCCGCTTCAGGTAGCGGTCATCGAGATGAAATCCCAGCGGACGCACCATCCACAGCTTGGCACCCACCGCGACGCAGCTGCGACCGATGTTGCCTGTGTTCTGGGGGATCTCTGGCTGGTACAGAACCACATGCATCAGCGGTTCGTTGCGAGTGGATGGCCCCGGGACCGCATCAGCCGACATCAGGCCACCTCGAACAGGAACTCGACCTCGACCGAAGCATTCAGCGGCAGAGCATTGACGCTGACCGAAGTGCGGGCATGCTTGCCATGATCCCCCAGGATTTCCACGAGTAAATCGCTGGCTCCATTCCCCACTTGCGGCTGTTCTTTGAACCCGTCAACGCTCTGGACAAAGACACCAATCCGGACCACGCGGACGAGCTTGGACAGATCGCCGCCGAGTTCGGCACGCAGTGCAGCCAGACCGTTCAATACGCTCTGCCTGGCGGCTGCTTGAGCGGTGGGAATATCGACCGCCGTGGGGACCGGACCGATCGCCAGCAGCTGTCCTTTGAGGAACGGGAGCTGACCACTGCAAAAGACGAGATTCCCGGTACGAACGGTCGGAACGTAGGAGGCGACTGGCTTGGCCGGTTCCGGCAAGGTCAGCCCCAGTTCGGCCAGTCTGGCTTCAATCGACATGCGTCACTCCCCAAGTAGAACGGGGCGTCGCGTCAGATCGGACTAGGCTGCAGCTGCCAGATCCTGATCTGGACGGGACTGAGCCATTTGCTTCCCCGCTGGGGTCAAACGATATCGCAATCCGACCTGGCGGTCGATCAACTTGAACTTCAGATACCCCAGGGCGATCAGGCGTCCGTGGAGTGTCGAGAGCTCGGCGGCAACCACGCCTTCCAGCATGGAGATGCGAGAGACCCATCCGGTGGAACTCTCTTCGCCATCGTTGTCGGAGTTCGCGATGGCCAGTTCGGCAGAAACTGCCGGTGCGGGAGCTGGAACTGCTTTGGTTGCTGGTTTCGCCACCTGCTTGGCCGCCACAGCTTCCGCCTGGGCCGCAAGTTCCTCGGACTGGGCGTATGCAGCCAGCAGCCGCAGCCAGTCAGCACGATTCTCGAAGCAAATGGTCTCAAAGTCTTGCATGCCGGGGCTATCGGCAGCTGAGAACCACTCCCTTGCTCACACCTGCGTTTGTCCATACCGCCGTGCCGATCCGGGCAATCAAGGGCCGGATCAGAGGATTTCACTCAAGCCGGTGACTTTCCAACTCCCCCGAGGTCGCCCTCCCCCAAAAATAAGACAGACATTCCTGTCTGTCCCGAATCGCAATGACCCGTCCTTACCAATCAGTACTCGACCTTCTCCACCGTCAGCTTCGTACGCCCGATCGTATGGATTAACGGCAGGAAACTCTCCACCGGCAGAGCCGAGCTGTCTTCCAAGGCACTGTCCCCGGTCTTCAGGTGGACCGCATCGCCGTGCCCGTAAGCGAGGGTGGCGTCCAGCGGCACCCAGCGGCCTTTCAGGTAGGCCTCCGTCCACATATGCCCTCCGAACCCCTTCAGGGAGTTCGCATAGACCAACCCGGTGACCACCCGCGATGGGATCTTCTTCACTCGCAACAGCGCAGCCAGCAGGATGCCGTGTTCGGTGCAGTCCCCAGCCCCGCTGCGGGCCACTTCGGAGGCCGTTGCCATGGCCGACGAGAAGTTCTTGAGCTGCAGGTGACCATGCACAAACTTTTCGCCAGCGAGGGCGATCTGGACGGGATCGGTCTCGGTTCCCGCCATTTCGTCTGCCAGCTTGATGATCTCCGTGTCATCCAGATCGATAAATCGCGATGAGCTCAGGTACTTGGGTTCCGGATCCGGTTCGGTTCCCTCGGTCCCCGCATCCATCGCGGTGATGACCAGTTGAAATGCCCCTTTGTCACCGGCAACCAGTTGTTGCGTGGCGCTGTTGGGAAAGACCGCTTGTGGTTCATAGTCGGTCGGCTCCAGTCGATAGGTGATCTTCCGCGACTCGAAAGCCCGGTCGATGACCCCCGTCTTGATGATCGTGTCGACGCCCAGGTCGAGATGGGCCGATTCAATCTCCTTGAGGGCCTCTTCAGGAGTACAGGTGAAGGTCTCCATGCCGAGCAGCCCGATGGACGATTTGAGCATCTCGCCCGCGTCATCGGTGTAGGCCGTCGTGACAATCAGCGGCAGGATCGACTGCCGCATCTCCGACCGTTGCAGCTTCGCGACTTTGCCGGACAGGAGTTTGGTTTCGCCGGGCTCGATCTGCTTGATCGTCACCTCGGTAACTTTGGCCAGTCCCGGTTCAAAGGTCTTGAAGGAGCGGGTCTCTCCGACCTTCATCGGGTTGTCTTTCAGCTGCCGATCGAACCAGACCGACGATTTCAGCTCGTCGGGCAGCTTGATTTCGCGGGTGAATGGCTTGCCAGACGAGGTTGTTTCGAGCGTCAGGACATTCCCGTTGACCCGCCCTCGCGACTCGGTTTTGCTGGTCGGCGGGTTGTCCTGCAGGAGATAAAACGACAGCAGATGCCCGTCGGAATCCTCCTCCGTACGCTGGTTGACGACGGAGATCAGCTGTCCGCCGAACCGCTTGATGGTCAGGCGAGTGACGATTTCCGTAATGTAGATCGTCTTGCCATCGCGGACCTCGGTCTGAGTCGTTGCGTGGGCATACCCGACCTTCTGCCCCGACATCTGGATGATCTGCCAGTCGTCAGTGTCGCCCGTGGTGGCTGCTGCTTTGTCGTCGGCCTGAGTGGATGCCAGTGGGGCGAACAGTGTCCCGACGATCATCACGAGGAACTGCAACGCGAGTGCGAGACGACGTTCGCCAACCGGTTCGATAGATGTCATCTCAACCTCAGAAGATTTGCGTGCATGTGAAGACATCACTCTGCTCCCTCACCCCCGCAGTGGAGTGTCGCGAGAGAGTCGAATCGATTTCGGGGGGAGAGGGAGTAATGTCGCACTGTTGTGCGTGTGGCTCACTACACCGCGATGGCAATTACGCCTTCGCTTTGATCCCCTTCAGGCTGACGAACTCAGGCAGTTCACCGACGAGCGGCTGGGCGTACTTGAGGAAGGCCTTGGTGATGTCCATGCCGGTTTCGTCGATGTACTCGTCGGGCATCGGGCGCTCGTGGTTGGCGACCTCGCTCAGCGGGATCGTGTCGAAGTCGACGCCGTATTCGCTCCCCTTCTGGCGGACCATGGTGACCATGACACCACCGTGGCCCTTTGTCGCCAGCTTCACCGCCTGGCGACCACAGCTGTAGGCTTCGGCCACGTCGAGTTTCACGGTCCGGTCCGACGCGCACATCGGGAGTGATTCGGTGACCTGGAATTCGCCACGCCAGCCAAAGGTGTCGGCGATGATGCGGTGCAGCACCATCCCGACGCTGGCTCCGCCCATGGCCCCGAACTCGACGTTGTTGAACTTGTCGCGAGTCTTGGACGCACTGACCGGCGATCCATCTGCATTGCGAATTCCCTCGCCGCAGACGATCGAGACGAAGCCGAACTGCTTCTGGACTTCCTCGACGCGGGCCAGGAACTTTTCCCGATCAAAGGCCCGCTCCGGCATCAGCAGGATATGAGGAGCGTCCCCCTTTTTGCTGCGAGCCAGAGCCGCAGCTGCGGGGAGCCATCCGGCACTGCGACCGACAGTCTGGAAGATCACAAACTGGTCGACCCGCTGCATATCGCGGGCGAGGATGCCGGCCTGTTGCACGCTGAGAGCGACGTACCGTGCCGCACTCGGGTAGCCGGGGGTGTGGTCGGTGCCGAAGAGATCGTTGTCGACGGTCTTGGGTACGCCGACGCCGGTCATCTCCCAGCCGTTGGCATTCGCGTAAGCGACGACGCGGTGGATCGTATCCATCGTGTCGTTGCCGCCGATCATGAAGTAGTAGCGGATATTCAGTTTCTTCAGCTGGGCGAGGATTGGCGGGAAGTGTTCTTCCTTGAGCTTCAGACGGCTGGAACCGAGTGCACTGCTGGGGGTATGCCGGAGTCCCGCGAGGACCTCCTTCGACTCAGCTCCAAGGTCGATCAGATCGCCGTTGAGTACGCCTTCGATGCCGAATCGCATCCCGAAGACCTTGCCGATCTTCTTGTCGGCTTTCAGGCATCCGTCAATTACCCCGGACAACGAGGCGTTGATCACAGAGGTCGGGCCCCCTGATTGTCCGACGAGAGCATTGGCGGTCTTCATGGATAGTCGTTCCAAAGGTGAGAGGTGATTGCGGGGACCGTGCGGGAGCCTCGCCCTCCCGACGGGGATCACCACACGTTGTTCACACTAGATTAGTCACAAGACTGCGAAATGCGACCCCGCGCGGAGTCTGGTGGCTGCGTTCTCAGCTTCCCGAACCCTCAGAACGCGGGAGGCGGTGCCCGCCGCACTCCGCGCTGCCAGTACAGGCGGTCATCGGTGATGACCCCGCGCCGTTTCGCACAATTCAAACAGAGCCGCTCCTCGGCATTCACCAGATAGACTTCACCGCACAGCAGAAGATGAAAGTAATCCTCGCCGGGGTTCTTGGTATAGCAGTAGTCCTTGTCCCAGCTGGTTTTGATCTGGGCGGTCCAGCCTTCGTAGTGAGGGACGTAGACCCGACGCTCAAACTCGACGGCAGGTTCGTCAGATGGTGGCGTGAGCGATTCTTCCATGGGAGTTCTCCTCGGGACGAGCAGGCCGGCCCGCGTTCAACACTGCGAATCTTCACGCATCTCGCGGAAGCGGTTGAGCTCCTCGCAGAGTGACTTTTCCTGTAGGAGGGTTTGCTGCCGTACCCGGCGATTGAGAGCGATCGACGCGGCCAGATCCCTCAGAGCCAGAATCGCCAGCCAGAATGCCACGCCCAGCATTACGAGGACATCCAGAGTCCACAGAACGGCCATCTGGCGTGGATTGATCGTCCCCATTCGCTGCATGACGGGGAGTACGGTGTCACCCAGGCAGAGCAGAACACCCTCGATGGCGATCAGCATCGCCATTTTTGACCGGCGGAGATATTGCACCCGGAGTGCGGGGAGAGTGGTCGGAGACTCTGCTGCTCCCTGCTTCCACGATCTCCAGTACCAGCTGGCCAGAGACACTCCCAGTGCCATCAGCAAAGCTGTGCAGACCAGGCCGGGAATCTCCGCTCGTGTGAGCATGGTGCCTGCCATGAATCGAGACACTACCGTGGTGGCATGTCGAGGGGCTTACTTGTTGCCCGCCTGCTTGCGGATCGCCGCCAGCACTTCCGCTGTCGTCTTGGGACGACCCGCAGCTGACGGAGCGGGAGCCGCAGGGGCTTTGACTTCCGGAGCGGGGGCTGGTTCTGGACTCGCTACGGGAGCGGCGGGTGCAGCAGCTTCGGGCTCAGGGGCGGGAGCAGCTGCGGGAGCGCTGCCCGCAGCCTTGGCGGCGGCCTGCTGACGAATCTTTTCGAGTGGTGAGAGAGCAGCGCCACCTGTTGCAGCTGGGGCCGCTGCCGGTGCAGAGTCTCCGGCTTTCGCAGCGGCCTGCTTGCGGATCATGTCGAGCGGAGAAGGTTTCGCTCCACCAGCGGCTGGAGCGGCAGCTGGCTTGGCGGCCCCTGCAGCGCGGATGGCATCCAGCGGGCTCTTGCCTCCTGCAGCAGGCTTGGCCACCGCTGGCTTCGCAGCTGCGGGAGCGGCTTCCGCTTTGACTTCCGTCTTCTTGGGCAGTGGAGCGTCCACGACCTTCAGAAAGCTGGGATCGATGTCGTACCAGGAGATGTCAACCGGTCCATTGAACTGGACCAGAGCACGACAGGCCATGTTGACGGTCTTCACTGTACCGGTCAGGCCGACGAACCGGCGCAGTTCCGGAACTCCCTCGGTGACAATCACATACTTGTCGGTCAGTTCAGCCTTCAGCCGTTCAGCCTGTGCAATCGACATGGGTCAGATCACCGATTTCAGTAGCTCGTGAAGGACGCGATGCGCCCCGTGCGGCAAGTCCTCGCCGCGTCAATGTCTCGATTTTGGGGGAACAATTCCCCGAAATCAAGGCAGGGTCAGGAGTTGACCGCCGGTGGGAATCGTTTTCCCCGGAGTTTGACGGGCGGGGCACTGTTGGCGATCACGGTTTGGCGAAGGGCGAACCCCGGGAAATCCCTCTGGAGGCGTTTCCGCAGAAACGAGTAATATTCCCAGCTGGCAGTTCGCCAATTCGGATGGGCAAGGATGCCCACTGGCTGAGGTCCCCGCCGCTCGCTGGAGCAGCAGGATCTCAAATGCAAACCGTGGAAGGACCCGTCGGTGCCAAATCGCATCAACTCCTTGATTTTCAGCGTGTTGAGTCTCTGTCTGGGGGCTCATGTCGCCCTGGCTCAATCCTCGATTCCGCGTACGACATCGGGAGGGGCACGTCCCGCAGCCAGGAAGTCGACGGTCCCTCAGAGCGGGGGAAGCCCTCGCAGTAATTCCCTCCCACAGACGACTCGCCCCCCCGCCGGACGCATCGACGCCACCGCTGAAGCGGCAGAAGATGCCGCTCCAGCCCCGAAGGCTGCTCCGAACGCTCGTCAACAAGCAATGCAGGGACCAGCCCCAGCGCAGCAGCCTCTTCCCGGGGCTCAAGTTGTCCAGCAAGTTTCCGAAGAGATGAAACAGGTCCTGGAGGAGTGGGAAGATAAAACGAAGGGCATCAACACACTGTACTGTCCGATTACCCGCTATGAGTTCGACAAGGTCTTCGGCAAAGAAACCCGGTCGATGGGGAAGGTCTACTTTGAGAATCCGGACAAGGGACGGATCGATTTCCAGCCCGCTGACGACGAACGCATGAAGGTGCCCGCCGGGCGCCAGTTGGCGAATGGCAATCCCTTCACCGTCATCGCTGGCAATCCAACCCAGTGGATCTGTACGGGCAAGATGATCTACATCAAGGACATGGCCACCAAGACCTATGACAGAGTCCAGATTCCCCCACAGATGCAGGGGAAGAACATCACCCACAGCCCGCTGCCCTTCATCTTTGGCATGAAAGCGGACGACGCCGTCGCACGTTTCAAGCTGACCTTTGGTCCGTTTCACAATCCCGACGGAAAGAAAGTCGCCAAGAACGGCAAGCCTCTGCGGAAAGTGCTGCACATCGTCGCGAATCCCAAGGATAAGAACGTCGCCAAGGAATACATCCAGGCAGAAATTGTCCTCGATCCCGAGACGTTCCTGCCTCTGAATCTGCGAACAACCGACCCGACTGGCAACAAGGAAACGGTTTACAGCTTTGACCAGCCCAATATGAAAGTGGGCTGCAGCTGGGGACTCAATAACCCGTTCCGCGAGCCGATGCTGGTGGGCTGGACCCTGAACAACGACGTCAAGGCTGAGTCGGAACCTGTTCGGAAAGCCCAGGCGGACGAGCCGGAAGCGAAGTAGGGGCGTTTCACAATTCGCCGCTGATTTTCAGGGAACAGGCAGAAATGCCTGTTCCTTTTTTTTGGTCAGTCGGACGGTTCTTCCACAGCAGGGGAGCAGGGTTTGCCTCGCAACGGGGCAGTCACTCCCGTCCCTTTGATCAGCTCATTCTTGAGCGATCATCCTCAATCCTCAGCCCGCTTATCCTGAAAGACCAGCTGGAGCTTCTGTTCCTCTTTCAGGATTTTGGACTTCAAAGCAATCTGGTCGCGGACACCTGACGCACCGCCGGGGACGCGAACCAGAAGCTGCACGACACCTTTAATCACCTTGATCCGTTTGTCGGGTTTCAGCGGCTCGGGTTTACCCTCGGGATTGAGGACAAACATCCCTTCGGGAACCGCCTGACGATAACCATCGGTTCCGACGATCGAGCCAATCAGATCGCTGATCGGATAGGTCCTGCGAACCGAGCCGACCTTGATATGGATGACGATGTAATAGTCCTGTTTATGACCGGGCGAGTCGCCGGGCTTACCGAGTTCTTCCCGGCGGTTGTCGCCAAAACCGTGACTGACAATTGGTTGGGCAAAGGCCGTGAACTTGCCCGCTTTGACAGCGTTTCCGGGAGCCCGGAGCAGGTAGCCACCCACTGCTCCCGCTACATCGGCGGAGCTGTTGCCATCCTCACTGCCACCGGTGCCAGCGGTGTCCGACAGTAAGGCGTTGGCTGCCAGGTTATTCTCGGTGGCCTGGCCATCGAACTGCGTGATGTCGAATTCTTCGCTGCCGCGGGCCTTTTGAGCCATAACCAGCGGCTCTTCGATGATGTCCCCCAGCGGACCACCGGAGAGGTCACCGTCGACCACCTGGATCAGAGTGGCTTCGTCGTCCTTCTGCATCAGACTCTGGTGAATCGGAATGGCCAGCAGCGCCAGCAGCACCGCATGCATCACGAACGAGATCGTGAAACTCGACCCGTCGGGGCCCCGATACCATTCGGACCAGCTTTGAACGTTCGATTCCGTGGGGGGCAGTGGCAGCGCAACGGGAGGGGCACTCGGCCGCCGTGTCAGTGGAGGTGGGGACTTCGCGGTCAGCGGAATCTTCCCCGACATGATGACCCCTTCCGTGTTACCGCGGGCCGTGTTTACGCTTTCGGCCCCTGTCCTCTCGCCAGCTCAGCGTCCCACTCGTCCAGGAGCGGCCAGTCGACCGCGCATGTTCCGAAGTCAGCCATGTGCTGATATTGAGTCAGACGTGCAATTGTAGCGTCGAGTGTCTGACGGTCATTACGGAAAATCGGTCCGTGGCTCGGCAACAGCCATTCGACATCGCTGTTCCGGATCCGCGTCAGCGAACGCAGGAACGACGGAATGTCAGATCCGTGATGGGCATCGATGTTCCCCACGCACCCGTCACGGTAGATGTTATCGCCTGAAAACAGGATGTTCCCCATGCGAAAGGCCAGCTGGGCTGGAGCATGTCCGGGTGTGTGCCAGACATCGAGCTTGAGCGAGCCGAGCGTCAGCACGTCACCCTCGTTGATGAGCTTGTCGAATTTGACCGCTGGCAGATCGATGGAGATCCCCTGAGCCGTAATTTCGGCATAGGTCATCACCCGTTCGCCCGTGGCCAGCAGCTCAGCGGCCTGGGGATGGCCGATCACCTGAGCGTTGGGCATGATCTCCTTGGCCCGTTTGAGTCCCTGGATGTGGTCGACATCGGCATGGGTCGCGACCAGGTACTTGCACTGGTTGAGCGGGAAGTCCATATCCCGGATGATTCCGATCATGTCGTCGAGCGTATCTTCATACCCGACATCAATCAGCATCCACTCGCCCGCGTCGTGCACCATATAGATGGCACACCCCAAGCGACGCCGGGCCTGGAGATTCATTTCAATCACGTGTGGGAAGACTTCATGCCGGGGCAGCATGCGAACGGATACTCCGCAGGAGTTTGGGAAAGTCTCCAGCCAGACCGGCTGGAAATTGTGCGATGCCTTCAGTTTAACGTGAATCGAAGAGACTCTCAAACAGAGTTAGCGGGAACGGGCGTTTTACGGCAGGCAGGAGTAGATTCCACCCGGCCAGATTGGTCCAATGTGGCGACAGCCGGATCGGTTCCGGTCGCCACTATCCATTCAGGAATTCCCGGTCGATCATGCCTCCAGATGGCTTTTTTATCACCGGCACCGACACGGGAGTGGGCAAGACGGTCGTGACGACCTCGCTGTTGCGAGCGCTGATGGCTGAGGGGGCAAATGTCGCCGCGTATAAGCCCGCTTGTTCCGGGGCAGAGTTTTCGCTCGTCGAAGAGACTGGAACACCTGGTTCGCTCGAAAACCCGCACGTCGCGCCCCGACCTTACTGGGGAGATGTCGAGAGCCTCTTTTCCGCGACGCTTGAACGCTGGCCGCGCGAACGCATCTGTCCCCAGCGGTTTCTCGCCCCGCTCAGCCCTCCAGCAGCTGCAAAGCAGGAAGGGCGATCGGTCGACGAGGCATTGCTGGTGGATGGCTACCGGTGGCTGGCTGGGCAGGCGGAAATGGTCGTGGTGGAGGGAGCAGGAGGCTTCTATTCACCGATCTCAGCGAACTGGTTGAATGCCGATCTGGCGGAACGCATCGCCTTGCCGGTGATTGTGGTGTCGCCGAATCGACTGGGGACAATCAATCAGACGCTGCTGACGATCGAGGCCATCCGGAAACGCGGGCTCACAGTCGCCGGAGTCGTGTTGAACAGCCTGACCATGCAACCCGACGAGTCGTTCACCACGAACAGCGCTGAGATCGAACAGCGTGGAGTCGTTCGCGTATGGGGGCAGTTTCCTTTTCAGATGTCTGAACAGTTGCAGCTGGGACTACTCCCGGAGACGATATGGCATGCCATGCGAGGTTTTGTCTCAGGGGGACGACTTAAGCGATCACTTAACGCTTCGTCGTCTCCATTAGAATGAGTGATCCATGACCGGTACCGGCGAAGGTTTTCATCACAACACTCCCCCCAAGCCCCTTCCGGAGCAGCCTCTGGAACAAGAGGAACATTTCTCGGGCCCCTCTCCGCTCGGCAGCCTCGAAGCCTTACGGAAACGTCAGAGCGAGACCGGAGCAGAGGACTTGGTGACGAGGGCGAGTCGTCCCAGTGACCCGGAAGAATCAGGTGGTTCTGTTTTCGATGATGATGAAGACGAGCCGGGTAGTCTTCTCGGTGAATTACCAGATGTGATTCCCAATATTTCCGATGGCGGGACCGACATCTTGAAATCAGGGCGAGCCGAGCTTCGTGAGTTTCACGAGAAGTTTTTGAAGCAACCCGCACCGGATCAGTCAGATTCGAATGAGCGGCCGACTGAGTCCTGATCCCAGATTCATCGTTGTCACTCGTCCGCAGTCGATCCAGATCAGGTGTTCCCACACTCCCCGGCTGGCCGCCCCGCGTGCAACTCGATGGGGTTGTCTTAATCTCACAGGGTTTTCAACGTCGGGGCTCCATCGTAAAGTGACTGACTCCACTTTGCACTTTTTGTCAGGGCTCTTCCATGTCGCTGAATCTCGATCGTCGTCAATTCCTCGGAACGAGTGCTGCAGTGGCTCTGGGGGCTGTGGCGAGTTCACTACCAGCTGCAGAGAAGAAGCGGCCGAAGCTGCGTATCGCAGTCAAGCACTCGATGATCGGGATCAAGGGCGATGAACTCGCCAAGATGGAACTGCTCAAGAAGGTGGGGTTTCAGGGTGTCGAGATTGGCAGCCCGAGCGAGATCGACCTGCCCGCACTGAAGGCCGCCTGCGAGCAGACCGGCATCGTGATGCACGGCTCGATCGGCTCGCTGCACTGGTCGCACCCGCTGTCCGATCCGAA
>QWOR01000165.1 GCA_003669575.1 Planctomycetota bacterium
CTGGGTGGCCGACGTACTCGGAATTCTGCTGGGGCTTGCGGCTTGGCGAATCTTGACCAAAGTGCCCGCTTAAAGATGAACCTTCGATGGCGCTGCGTATGATAAAACGGGCGCCCCCTGATCGTCAGGCCTCTGGCGATAAAGTCGATTGAATCCACTTCTCCCGGGCGATCTGACCCCGGGCCAGTAATGCCTCAGTCGCTTGCGGATCATTCGCCTCCAACGCCGCGACAAACTGTTGCAGAACGTGCGTCAGTTCTTTCAGGTGGCCCGCCACTGCTTCCCGATTCTCCATCAGAATCGAGGTCCACAAGCCGGCGTCCCCGCCTGCCACTCGAGTTGTGTCACGGAAGCCCGTCGCTGCAAGTGGCCACGCCTCAGGGGTCAGCAAAGACGCGACCGCCGACGCAGTGGCATGTGGCATGTGGCTGGTCAGGGCAACGATCTGGTCGTGCTGCTGAGGCTGGAAGCGGACAGTCCGCATCCCGAGTGCGGTCCAGAACCGTTCGATCTTCTGAATCGGGGCTTCGTCGTGACCTTGTGGCGTGATCGCACACATCCGTCCTTGGAACAGCTGAGCATCGGCGTGTTCCCAGCCTCCCTGTTCCGAGCCAGCCATCGGGTGTGAGCCGATAAATTGAGCCCCGTTCGTCGGCTGCGAGTTCAGGACCTCGCAGAGGTGGCCCTTCACGCTCCCGGCATCGGTGATGAGGGCATCCGAACTCGCAACCGATTGCAGAGCCCGGACATCCTGTGGAATGCGATCCACGGGAGTACAGACCACCGCCAGCGAGAATGGGGCCAGCTCGGAAACCGACTCCGCCACATCATCGATCAGCCCTGCCTGCTTCGCAGCCAACAATCGGGCGCGGTTCCGACCCAGTCCAGTAATCTTGCGGGCCAGGCCATGGGCCTTGAGTGCTTTGGCAATCGAGCCACCAATCAGACCAACTCCCACGACAACGATATGGTCGTACCGATCGGTTGCAGGAGTGTGGGCTGAGGAGTGCATCGGAGGCGATTCAACTCTCAAGCAGGGGGCTGTCGTGAGACGCTTACTCAAACACAAAGTTCTCTTTGAGCACAGGAATCAGTTGCTGCAGACACCCTGCCAGAACTTCCGCGGGCAGACCGCTGCTGTCGATCCGACGAATCAGCGAATCTCCATAGTAGTTCAGGACAGGCGTCGTCTCGCGTTCAAATGTTTCCAGACGTTTGCGGGTGACCGATTCGCTCGCGTCATCGGGGCGACCTTCCATCACGGCCCGCCGGCGAATGCGGTCGACCATCACCTCCATGTCGACGCACTCGAAGTACAACACCAGCTTGACATCAATGTAGCGCTCAATGAGTTTGCATTGATTCACGGTTCGCGGAATCCCATCGAGCAGCAGCAGGTGTTCCTTGGGCCGGAACTTGTCTGCGGCTCGCCGTCCTTCCAGCCAGTTGCGAAAGATCGAGACCGTCAGCTCATCGGGAACCAGTTCTCCGCGCTTACAGTACTCGCTGATCTGGCGAGCTTCTTCCATCTGAGGATCAAGCTTGCGGAAGATGACGCCGGTTGAGAGATGAAAGAAGCCGGGGACTCGAGTCAGGATCTCGCCTTGTGTCCCTTTGCCTGCACCCGGTGCCCCGAAAATCAAAGCTGCGGGGTAACGAGACGGTGCTTTTGCCATTTCCAGAGGCCTTACTCAGTGATGTGTGCGGCGAGTCTACGGCCGCCAATGCCCTGGGGGGCTCAAGAGACCGAACAGCAAGGTAGCAGAATGCCCAGCGGAGTACCTCCGTTCAAGAAAAGTTCGCCACATTCCGGGAACGTATTCCCTCCAACCGCGTCTGGCGTGGCTGAGCGGAGAACAGTACGCTTATGACGATTGTATCGAAGATAGCGATTCTTTCGCTCCGGAACGCAAGCAGGATATGCCCTGGATGGCGATCGATTTCCGACAACCTGACCTCTCACGGAGGTCCTTGACCCCGCCAAATGCCCGCTTTCTCCTGACGAGATGCATCGGGCTGTGCGGTCTGTTGTGGCTCTATTCCCTGCAAGCCGATGACTCACAGCTTTCGCCACCGATCGTGGACGGTCAGTCTCCATCCGTCACTGCACCCGCAGAGCCGACCCGAGCAGAGGCTCCACCAGCTGTACCGCCCACTCAGCGCATCACAATACCTCCCACAGTCAAAGACTTCGGAGCGACGGGGGATGGCGTTACGGACGACACAGCTGCAATCCAAAAAGCAGTGGATAGGGGGCTGAAGCCGCTGCACTTTCCGGCGGGGACCTACCGCATCAGCAAGACGATCGAGATTCGTCTCGATAGGGCGGGGCCGGTGTCGATCTCGGGTGATGGTGTCGCTCGGATTCAAATGGAAGCTGCGGGACCCGCTCTGAGAATCATTGGAACTCATCAGGGGACTGCCGATCCGCAAACCGTCACCAACCCGATCTGGGACCGACAGCGATCTCCGTTGATTGATGGAATCGAGATCAATGGCAAACACGGCGAGGCGGGGGGGATAGAACTCTCTGGAACGCTGCAGGCCACGCTCAGTCGGGTGACGATTCGCGGGGTTGTTCACGCCGTACGACTGATCAGCCGCAATCGCAACGTTCAGATCAGCGAATGCCACCTCTACGACAACCGCGGCGTAGGCGTCTTGATGGACGCCGTGAATCTGCATCAGATCAACATCGGCAACAGCCACATCAGCTACAACCGCCAGGGTGGGGTCGTCGCCCGCGACAGCGAGATCCGTAACCTGCAGATTAACGGCTGTGACATCGAGGGGAATGTCGGTGATGGTCCATTGGCGGCGAATGTACTACTCGACTGTCGGCGGGGCTCCGTGCGAGAGGGAGCCATTACGGGCTGTACCCTGCAACACGACCACGACTACAACGGGGCGGCCAACATCCGCATGCTGGGAGCTTCCAAGGAGAATACCTCCCAGGTCGGAACCTTTGTCATCGGCAATAACGTGTTGAGTGATGTGAAGACCAATATCCACCTGAAGTATGCTCGCGGCGTTGCGATTCAGGGGAACACGTTCTGGGAAGGCTATGATCAAAACATCCTGGCAGAGAACTGCACCCAGCTGTTGATTGGCCAGAACCTGTTCGATCGTAATCCCGACCAGAGGGATGTCATCAGTAAGTGCGGTATCGAACTGAAAGAGTGCACCGACTGCATGATTTCTGGCTTGCGCATGCACGATGTCCGGGCCAAGAACGCCGCACTGACACTCGAGAGCTGCTCCTGGTGTATCATCAACAATTGCATGATTACCGATTCCGGTGAAACACTGGTGGAGTTACAGAAGTGTGACAACTGCCGACTTTTTGCCTGTGTGTTCCGCGCTCCTCACAACTCGATCTGGACCAAGCGAGTGCGTGTCACGGGCGGACACGACAATATCGTCAGTGATGATTCGCGTTAGAGAAATCCACCCGGAAAACATCGGTGACTTCGAGCCTCTCGTTTCCCACCTGGTAGCGATTCACGTCTCTTTCTTTTATCTTCCAGCCATGCAACGACTCATCGGATCTCACCTCAGCGTTTCGGGCGGTTACTACAAGGCAGCAGACGCTGCTGGCGTATTGGGCATGCCGACCGTCCAGATCTTCACCAAGAACGCCAGCCAGTGGAATGCAAAGCCGCTGGCGGAAGAAGACATTCGGCTCTTTAAAGAGGCGGTCGTCCGTAACAAGCTGCAGATCCCCTGTTCTCACGATAGCTACCTGATCAATCTGGGAAGCGAGAAAGAGGATCTATGGAAAAAGTCGATCGACGCGTTCGTGATCGAACTGGAGCGGGCCGAGGCACTCGGTCTATCGGGCGTTGTCATGCACCCGGGAGCTGCGGGTGAGGCCGAAGAAGAAGACGCCCTGAATCGGGTTGTCCAGGCCTTTAACATCATCCTCAAGCGGACTGCCGGGTTCACCGTCCAGCCCTGGATCGAGACCACAGCAGGGCAGGGGTCGACGCTCGGATACCGGTTTGAACATCTGGCCCACATCATTAATGAGTCACAGGATCCCGACCGCTTTGGGGTTTGCGTCGACACCTGCCACATCTTCGCCGCCGGGTATCCGCTCGGTACAGCGAGCGAATACAAGGCGACGTTCCAGGAGTTCGATGACATCGTCGGTGTCGACCGCATTCGGGCGTTCCACCTCAACGACAGCAAGAAGCCACTGGCCAGCCGGGTTGACCGGCACGACCACATTGGCGAAGGATGCCTCGGTCTCGAACCGTTCCGCCATCTCATGAATGACAAGCGGTTCGTCGACCGCCCGATGTATCTGGAAACGAAGAAGGAAGAGCGCGACGGCGAAGACATGGACGCCGTCAACCTGCGGACTCTGCTGAGCTTGATTGAGAACAAGTAGACGAGCCGGAGATGATCTTCAGTGGATGCTGAAGTCAGAAATCTCCGCGACAAAGTGTTTCTACTTGCGGTTGCCACTTCTCGGACAGAGTGAATGTTTTCTTAAGGCTGACTTATCAGGCTGTGATGGTTCTGAGGGTTTTTCCGAGTGCGAATCGAATGTTCGGAACGTGGCGCTCCCGTGACAAAGCAGTGTGCGGAAATTGCCAAAGGGGAGAGACTCTGGCTGAATCGCGATGAAGTCGGATGTAAGCTGAATGTGTTGAGTTCTTGACTCAACAGGCGTTGCCATACTGCGACAGAAGTCTCGAAAGGATAAACCAAGCGCTCCCGCTGGTTTAATCTCATTGTGCCCAGTTCAAATCATCAACGAGTGACGATCGCTCTGGACGCCCTGACTGTGGGGCTGATTCCATATGTCGAAGAGAAGCTGCGCGGTGCCTATCGGGATCGATGGGTTCGCACGGCGACGAGCAGCTTTCGCGATGAGCACACGCGAACCAGTAATGATGGTTCCGCCATCGTTTGGGATGCTCATGCGCTGCTGACGGTGATGTGGGATCAGTGGAATGCAGTCTTCCGCAACGATTTGAATCACGCGGAACGCAGTCTGGTCAGTGAGCTGCGCGAGTACCGCAACAAGTGGGCTCATCAGCAGCAGTTCGACTTCGACGACACCTTCCGGATTCTGGATAGCGCGCGCAGATTGCTGGAGGCAGTGAAAGCGCCGAATGTGGAAGTGGTTCGCCATGAGAAGAATGACCTGATTGAAAGTTACGTCGCCGATCAGGTGAATACTCAGCTGCAACGCACCGCTTTTGTGCGGAACAAGTGGTGGGTGATTATCGTCTACAGCTTCTGCTGTATGCTGCTGATCGGATTCATGTATGCCTACGGAAATCAGGCATCACCGTTTGTCATGGCGGCGATTGCCTTGTTGTTCATTTACCTGATCTACCAGCAGGTTCGCATGGAACCACCGCTGCTGTATGGTCCGCGTGAATGCATGACCTGTCATAGGATCATCTATCGTCGAACATGCCCCTATTGCCATCCATCGTCATGACTCCGGGATTGCTGGCGATCATTCCCGCCGCGGGCAAAAGCCGGCGTATGGGCCAGCCCAAGCTTCTACTGGACATTGCAGGTCAATCAGTGATCGCCCGTGTCCTGGGGACGTTGAAGCAGGCGGGAGTGTCGAGAACCCTGGTGGTTGTCCGACCGGGTGATGAAGACCTGATCCGTGAAGTGCGGCAAGCGGGTGGTGAAGTGGTCATCCCACCCACCGATCCGGAAGAGATGCGGCAGAGCGTCGAATGCGCTCTGCGATACGTGAGAGATGCCGGACCGAAAAGCGGGGCATATGCAGGCTGGATGCTGGTCCCGGCAGACCATCCGACTTTGAACCCGCTTGTAGTTCAGGAACTAATCTCCGCATGGAGTCATGGCTCGCAGCAGATCGCTGTTCCAGTATTTGACGGACGCCGTGGTCATCCGACGATTTTTGCATGGGACCTCGTCGAAGAAGTCCTGTCACTGCCTGCCGACCAGGGGCTCAACCAATTGTTGCGATCAAAGCCCGATTGCGTGTTGGAGGTTTGCATTCCCGATTCGCGGATCCTCGACGACCTTGATACACCAGAAGATCTGCAGCGTCTGCGGCTCAGCTTCAAGAAGCGTTCCGCAGAATAGAACGAGTGATATCGGGCTCGATGTCAGACCTTCCCAAGTGTGCAGCAGTGAACGGTCTGGATCGGCAGAAGCTGCCGTTGGAGCGTTGACTCCGATTGTGCGATGAGTTTTGACTATCGCTTAGAACGCGGATGTGCCGAATAAGACAGATAACCGGTACTGGGTCAGGTGGAAGGCATGCGCAACCCGCTTGATCATTGAAACAGTGTCGGGTCGAGGAGGAGGACGGCCAGGATGAGCCACACCAGATTACTTTTGTTCGCCCTTGCCAGTTGGGCGTGCAGCCTGGCGATTGGCGACGTTTGGGCTCAGGCTCCTGCTCCCCGGAATCCCTCGCAGCCGTTCATTCCCGCTCAACGTGGCCACAAGGTTGAAAACGTAAACACTCGCCGTGCCGAATCCACATCCGCGCCAACGCCGCTTCTGGAGCTTGCCCCGCCCAGCCAGACACAATCAGCACTGACATACATTGCCGTGATCGGAGCGGTGAATCAGCCCGCTGTGTTCGAGACCTCAGAACGGTCACTACCACTGGGCATGTTGGTTGAGAAGGCGGGGAGACTGAGTGCCGACAGCTACGGCGGTTACTGCATGCTCGATATGACGCGAGCTCAGTCAATCGAGCCTGTGGCACGGAATGTGAATCA
>QWOR01000295.1 GCA_003669575.1 Planctomycetota bacterium
CCGTCTTTTGTACGATACTCGTAAGTTCCATAGACGCGAACCGAAGTCGCGCCGGGAGCCCGGACATCAACGATACTGATCCGCGGATGCTTGTCGACAGGGATCGGTCGCATCGGACGTTGGTACGTCTGTCCCAGGGTCCCGGGGGGCGGAGCAACATCGGGAGTTGGTATCAGAGTCGGCGCAGCCATCGGGATTCCCATCATGGGGGGGGCACCGAAATCGTTGGAGTGCATGGCATCTCCGCCGTAGATCGGACCCATCGGTGCCGGACCGTAAACCGCACCTCCCTTGCCGCAATTGCACCCGGCGTGGACTGCAGATGACAGCATCGCAACTCCGACCGCCACCATCGCGCCAGCGCGGACCAGACGAACTCCCAGATCAATCACCACGGCGATGTCTCCCGAAGGATGTAGACGGTTCAGTTACCACTGAAACCTACCACTCATTCGGGATGAGTTTGTCCGTCCGTCCGCTGACCATGCATTTTCAGGGGATTCCAGGACTGCACAAACTCGGATTCGGCACAGGTCGCAAACCTTCTCCAGAACGGGAGGTCGACGCGACAGCTGTCGACTCACGCTGAATTGCTGGACGGGATCTCAGTGTGGGATTCTTTGCTGTGGTTGGAGATTGCCTGTCGGAGCTGCCGCAGCTTTGTCGTACCCAGTGAGCATACTCCGGGCTCGAGTCGAGAGGCTCCGGTCAGGTCGTACTTAAAACACGTTCGGAGTGGGCCTGTAAGCCGGGTTCTGTCGTGAGCGACCATTTCTCTGGGCTGGAGGTTGCCCT
This sequence comes from Planctomycetota bacterium, assembly GCA_003669575.1. Taxonomy (GTDB): domain Bacteria; phylum Planctomycetota; class Planctomycetia; order Planctomycetales; family Planctomycetaceae; genus TH-plancto1. The sequence continues at coordinate 796 of QWOR01000295.1, forward strand.
CACAGCTCGGTGCGACTTACCCGGACGTCAGACGGAACGGACAGCTCCGTGACCGAGTGGAAAAGAAGAGAAAGTGGCAAGTGGACACGTGACATCAGGAGTTTCCTGGTCACTTGCTTCTTGAAACTTGTCAGTTCTGTTCCTTACCACCCGGTCTTCGCCCTGCTTAGTCTTGCTCCCGGTGGGGTTTGCCCTGCCAGTTCTGTCACCAGAACCGCGGTGCGCTCTTACCGCACCTTTTCACCCTTACCCTTCCGGGGCCTTTCAGCTCCGGTAGGGCGGTTTGTTTTCTGTGGCACTTTCCCGACTCTCGCGAGTGGTGGGCGTTACCCACCACCGTGTCCTGTGGAGCCCGGACTTTCCTCCATGCGGATTTCCCCGCACAGCGATCGCTTAGCCCACTCCGAACGTGAATCAGATCATACGTTCAGCCGCAGTGAACGGATAGGCGACAGGATGTCGCCTGATTTTGTGGCACACTGATTGCAATATCTTCAAGTGTTGCCAAGCCGATGGTTCGATGCTGGGGTGAATCTTGTGGCTGGTACTCAAAAGATCAGGACCGCTGGGGTTGAGATCTTTTTCACAAGGGGATGGACAAGTAGACATAACTCTCCAGCTAAAAAGAGGTTGAGATGCTCGCACGCATGAGATATTGGGGGCTCGCGACAACCGCGATGCTCCTCTGTTGTTCAAATTCTGTATTCGCTGAGGAAACGGCGGCTCCTGCTGCAGCCCCAGCGTTCGATACGGGAAATGTTGCGTGGATGCTTACTTCTTCGGCACTCGTGCTGATGATGACAGCTCCAGGTCTCGCTTTGTTCTATGGTGGACTGGTTCGCAAGAAAAACATTCTCAGCGTTTTCATGCAGTGCCTGTTCCTGATGGGGCTCATGAGTGTGATCTGGGCGGTGTATGGCTTCTCGCTCTCGTTCGGTGGCACGAGCCCGTACATCGGAAACTTCGACCACGTTCTGCTGAAGGACATTCTGCCCACTGCTCCGGGAGTCTGGCCGGCCCAAGGGACGACCGGCATCCCGAAGGCCCTGTTTATGGCCTTCCAGGGAATGTTCTTCATCATCACACCAGCCTTGATCTGCGGTGCTTTCGCCGAGCGGATGAAGTTCAGCACGATGTGCGTCTTCATGATCCTCTGGGGAACTTTCGTGTACTGCCCCATCGCTCACTGGGTCTGGGCTGACACCGGCTGGTTGTGTGAGTGGAACACCGCTGCTCCTTACCGAGCAATCGACTTCGCCGGTGGAACTGTCGTGCATATCACGTCGGGGATCTCGGCTCTCGTCTGCTGTCTCATCATGGGCAAGCGTCTGGGCTTCGGCCAGGAGCCAATGCCTCCGCACAACCTGACTTACACAGCTGTCGGTGCCGCCATGCTGTGGATGGGCTGGTTCGGATTCAACGGCGGAAGTGCCGTCGGTTCAAATGCTCTGGCTGTCAACGGGATGGTTTCGACGCACTTTGCAGCAGCTGCCGGTTTGATCACCTGGGCCGGACTCGAATGGATTCAGCGTGGCAAGGCGAGCGTACTCGGCGCGTGTTCGGGAGCTGTCGCTGGACTGGTGTTGATTACTCCAGGCAGCGGTACAGTCACCGCCATGTGGGCTATGGTCCTGGCAGTCATCGGAACTTGCGTCTGCTACTGGGCCTGTACGACCTTGAAGTCCAAGATGAAGTATGACGACTCGTTGGATGCCTTCGGCGTTCACGGTGTCGGTGGGATCACGGGAGCACTTCTGACGGGTGTCTTCGCGACCGAAATGGTCACCAATCCCGGCCGCAAGCTGGGCGGGATCGATGGTAACTGGGCACAACTGGTGCCACAGGCCGTGAGTGTGGCCGCTGCCATCGGGATTGCTGTGGTCGGCACAACGGTCATCCTGAAGATCCTTGACGCCACCATGGGACTCCGAGTCACCCAGGACGACGAAGTTCAGGGGCTGGATGTCACCCAGCACGGCGAAGAAGGATACATCTTCTACTAAGGCCGCATGGATCGGGAGAAGCACGCTCATCTGAGCGTACTTCTCCTCCACGCGAGATCATGAACAGGCAATGCGCGGGGAGAGGCAACCCGCTTCCCCAATTCCCACTCGGGCACCCCCCAACAGGAATATGATAAGATGAAGAAGATCGAGGCAATCATCCGCCACTTCAAACTGGAAGAGGTCAAGGATGCCCTCACTCAAGCGGGAGCGCACGGTATGACCGTGACCGAGGTACGTGGTTTCGGACGCCAGAAAGGGCAGAAGGAGCAGTACCGCGGAGCGGAATACGTCGTCGATTTTCTTCCCAAAGTGAAACTCGAAGTGATCGTCTCTGACTCGGACAAGGCGAAGATCGTTGATACGATTCTCATGACGGCTCGCACGGGCCAGATTGGGGACGGTAAGATTTTCATCTCGCATGTGTCCGAATCGATTCGCATCCGCACGGGCGAGTCAGACGAAAGCTCAATCTAGAGTCTGATGCTCGATTTTGGTGTGTTCTCTCACTGTGATCGCACACTGAGAGAACCGACGGACTTTCCCTTGTTCCATGTGGACTGGCTCGGTCTAATCCGACTCGTCCCCTCCCACTCAACACACACGGTTTCTCGGAACCGTTTCACGCAGGAATAGAACCATGAAAAAGATCGAAGCTGTGATCCGGCACTTCAAGCTGGAAGAAGTCAAGAACGCTTTGACGGCTGCCAACATCGTGGGCATGACCGTCACTGAAGTCCGTGGATTCGGACGGCAGCGAGGCCATAAGGAGCAATACCGCGGGGCGGAATACACCGTCGACTTTCTGCCCAAGTTGAAGGTCGAACTGGTGGTGAATGACGAAGAAGTCGAGAAGGCAGTGAAGATCATCATCGAATCGGCCCGCACTGGTAAGGTCGGCGACGGTAAGATCTTTATCACTCCGATCGATGAAGTCGTTCGTATCCGTACCGGAGAGACCGGCAGCACGGCGATCTAGATCATCAATCGGCCACTCCTCGCATCCGAGGCTCGGGTCCTGTGGCCCGGGCTCTCGGTGTTTAGAGAGTTCGGATTGTTGCGATCTGTCCCAGTGGCCAATGTGGCCATCCATTTGTGCCGAGTCGCCTGGAAGCGCTCCCAGACCCCGTGGCACCTGAATGAACTTTTCCACCGAAGAAGTCTCTCGATATCGCCAGCGGTTGATTGAGATCCGTGCGAGCGGATATCAACTGTTTCAGGCCGGTGCGCCTGGCATCCAGACGGCCACCTTTCTGTGCCAGTCGATGGAGGGCCTGGTCCTCGACATCTGGAATGACATACTCCGCGACACTTCGCCGGATGTGGTCGATCGATTGCTGAAGCATGGTGCCATCGTCGCGATTGGCGGGACGGGGCGCGGTGAGTTATGCCCTTATTCAGATGTTGATCTGCTCTTCCTCGATGGAGGTCAGGCAAGTGCCGCCTTTCGCGAGGCCCAGGATCGGATGACCCGTACCTGCTGGGATGCCAAGCTGGAACCAGGGGCGAGTTGTCGCACGGTACCGCAGTGCGTGGAGGACGCCAAGAACGATCCGAAATTTGCGTCATCTCTGGTCGAAGCCCGATTACTGTGGGGGTCGCGTCCGCTGTTTGAGAATCTCATCCGGGCGTTCCGCAAGCAGGTCGTTCAGCGTCGGCAGCGCCAGTTCATCGAAGAGTGCATCAAGGGACGAGAGTCAGAATGGGTCAACGGTCGGGCTGTTCAGGAGCTGGAGCCTGACATCAAGACCGCATCGGGCGGGCTGCGCGACTTGCATCTCATTCGCTGGATCGGGTTTGCCGCTCACGGAGTGGCCGACATCGATTCTCTGCGGCTCAAGGGGGCCCTGGACAAGGAAGATGTTCTGGTTCTGAAGCAGGCTTGGGAATATCTGACCTCATTGCGTATCAATCTGCACTACGCGAATGAGCAGGCCGACGAAAAATACAGCCGTGGTGAGCAGCTGCGCATTGCGCAGGAACGTGGCTACCACGACACCGCCAGTCAGCGCGGTGTGGAACGCCTGATGCAGGAATACTTCCGGCACACGACTCAAGTGGCCTCGATTACTCGCCGGTTCATCGGCCGCAATCGACAGCACCCGATGCTCAGTCAGGTCAAGAACTACCTCGTCGGTCATCGGGCGGAGGGGGTGCTGCACGTCGGTGAAACGGTCGACTGCTCGCACCGGGGAATGGCATCAGTCACAAAGGATCTCGATTCCATTCTCAAGGTCTATCGGCTCTGCGCGTCCTCCGGGCTCCTGCCCAGCCAGCGTCTGGAGGAGAGTATGCAGCGGGCCATCGCGAAGCTGCCGAAAGCGCCAATCACCCCGGCGGGTGCTGGCTACTTTATGGATATCCTGAAGTATGGTCAGGCACTTCCCGAGATCCTTCGCAGTATGGCCGAGACGCATGTGCTCGATGCGGTGTTACCCGAGTACACGCGGATTCGTTCCCTGATGCAGTTTAATCCGTACCACCATTTCACCGTGGACGAGCATACCCTGCGAGCGGTGGGAATTGTCACGAACTTTCCGCCCGACAGCGGCCGGCTGGTTCAGCAGGTCTACCAGGAGATGCAGAACAAGAATCTCCTGCACCTGACTGTCATCCTTCACGACATTGGAAAAGGCTTTGTCGAAGATCACTGCCTCGTGGGGGAACGCATCGCAGTGGATGTCGGACAGCGGTTGTTTCTGCCTGAATCGCAGATCGAGACGCTCAAGTTTCTGGTCCGCTGGCACCTGGAGATGGCAGACATTGCCTTTCGTCGCGACCACACCGACGAAGCAGAGATCGTTCGTTTCGCCCAGTTGTGCGAGACGCCGGAGAGGCTGCAGATGTTGTATGCCCTGACTGTCGCCGATGTGACAGCTGTCGGACCAGGGACGTGGAGCACATGGAAGGCACAGCAAATCGGCGAGTTCTATGATCGCTGCTTTGTGGTTCTCAGCGGTCGCCACTATGGGGAATATGAGGAGGCCCGGCTGCGTAAGATTACGGCCTCTGTCGGCGGTATCCTTCAGGAGTCAAATCCCGAGATTCCTCAGGACTGGATCGCTGCTCAGCTGTCAGGCCTGCCAGCATACTATTTCACCTGTACTGAAGCAGAGCGAGTGGCCGCTGACCTGCGGATCCTGCATCGGCTCTCCTCCGAAGAGGTCGTGGTCGACAGCACCTATGAGCCGCATACCGATTCCGTGGAGTACCGCATTTTTACCCGTAACCCTGAGGCGGCCAAGGGGTGCTTCCACCGTCTGGCTGGCGTGCTGACGGCCCTGCGGATGTCGATTCTCTCGGCCGAAATTAACACGACCCACGAAGGGGCGGTCATCGACAGCTTTCATGTCCGCGATCGCGACTTCAAGGATGAGCCGCCCGCCTACCGCCGCGATTCGGTGGCGAGAGCCATGCAAGAGGCATTGCTGCGGCGAACGACTATTGAGGAGCTGTTCCGAAAGAATCGCCGTTTCGGCAGCAGCCGAACGCTTCCGTTCGGTTCGGAATCGCGGTCGCGGGTACGCATCGACTCCAGTTCGTACGATTCGCGAACCATTGTCGAGATCTTCGCGGACGACCGTCCGGGGCTGTTGTACAGCATCTCACGGGCGATCAACCGACTGAATCTCTCCGTCGAACTGGCGAAGATCGCGACCCACCTGGACCAGGTGCTCGACGTGTTCTACGTCCATGAGCAGGATGGTTCGCATGTGACCGGCGATGAGCGGCTGAACGAGATCCGCTCCACGCTCGAAGCACGGATGGAAGAGTTTGAGTCGAAAGACTGGCGGACGTTTTCCTGAGCGGCGGCAAATCGAAACACATTTCGATCAGACGTGCACCACAACGCCGGAGATTGGATTTTCTGCCCCCCTGATCACAGTCAGGCTATCTCTTGGGAGGGCCAA